>NZ_DLAV01000004.1:0-118108 GCF_002494055.1 Sphingobacterium sp. UBA7038 | reverse complement strand
TCAAGGGCTTCTTTCGTTTAGATACTCCCCGTACTTCCCCTGGCCTCATTGTGCCTTAGCAGTGTGAGGCATCTTTTTGTCCCTTTAATCATCTCAATTAACCGGCTGCCCACTTATTTATAGCTACAAGCTGCAAGGTGAGTACTGGATAACCGGATCGTGGCATGATCAGAACATTTGAAAACGCTGCTGTAACTCCTTTACTTGCTCTGATCCCTTGGCACTATCTCCGCTGAAGTGGACATCCTCCTCTATGTATGTATACATACACATGAAGCTTGGTCATCCAAAAGGACAGCGTGAGCAACTAATGGATGCAAAAATGTAGGCTCAGGACACTATAGGAAATTTACCTGATTTCATTGGATCGCCAATAGCAATGGTACGCAATCAACGACATTAGGATAGATTCAATAAAGACGGCACTTAAATCGCTATCGGTTAAAGTGCCGTTCTTTCTTTTATATCTGCGTTGTTGCTGTAATATTAAGGAGTTCCCTTGGGGTATTGATAATGTATTTTGCCCCGTGTTGTCTCAATTCGTCTTCATCGCGAAAGCCCCAGGTAACACCGATTGCTGTTACCCCGGCATTATTGGCCGTATCCATATCGACCGATGAATCACCGACATACAGACAATTTTGTTTGTTGACACCTAATGTCTCGAGGCTATCTAGGACGATTGCGGGATCGGGTTTGGCTGGATGACCAGCGCGATGGCCGAGGACAAGGTCAAATGGAATATCGGGGAAGTATTGTTGCATCAGTGGGATGACTGCCTCGTGGTATTTATTGGACGCCACGGAGATGAGGTAACCTAAAGACTTCAATTCTTGAAGCAGCGATACAATTCCCGGGTAAGGCCGTGTATGCGATACAGGTTTTTGTTCATAATAGCTTTTAAAAGCTCCAAGTAAGACTGTAATCGTCTCTGCCGTTCGTGCTTCTTCGGGCAATGCCCTTTCGATGAGTTTCTGTACGCCATTGCCTACAAATTTCTTATAAGCAACGAGTGGATGCGTTGGATATCCATGCTGTTCAAGAATAGCATTGCAGCTGTCCCCCAGGTCTTGTAATGTATCTAGCAGTGTTCCGTCCAGATCAAATATGATAAGTTTCATTTGATAAATCTAGTAAAAATTGCGGTTGAACCATGGTAGAATAGTGAGATTAAATGGAGTTTAATTATTTCCAAATGGAGGTATTTATATTTCCTTTCTGTGTATCATTTAGATCGGGGAAAAAAGTGAATCCAGTTATTTTTTCCAGTTCGCTTACGGTTAACCTATAATTTTCGAACGTGCTTCCTGAAGGTGGAATGACATTGTCAATCTTATAACCAATGGTATAATATTCGTTTCCTTTTTTCATTGCCAAGGCTTTGAAATAGTATTTTGGTTTGGCAATATCTTTTCCATCGTTGTCCTGCGCAAAATCGAGGCTGTTTTCAGTGCTGGTCTTAGGTATTGCGCCAGTTACGACATACATCGTGTCACACTGTGCAGTCCAGGTTCTCACTTTCGTTTCGAGGTTTGCCCAAATACCTTGGTTAAGTCGTGAAACCTGTGCTGTCATGTTGGTAAAATAAAATGTTGTTTTATTTTGAGCAATATTGAGATTTCTGTCTGCACTTGGCAATTGGTGCCCTCTGTCGTACCCTGTTGGCTGAAATCCCTTAAATAGATTGGGTTGAAATGCTGTTGATACGGCAGGATCGTAACCCCAGGCATCCGTACGGTTGCCTGACCCTAGCACACTGTTGTATAAGGGGTATGCAACCCAATATGCCATTTTTAGCTTTTTGTCATATAGCATCGCATAATTTCTGCTGTCGCTTGCGTCGGGCATAAAATGTTGTATAAATACCTCATCACTACTGAGATTGCTCATTTTGGGTATTTCCAGATAAGCTTGTGATTCACCAATCCCGCCGCTCGGTTTTCCATTGTCAATGTTGATATCAAAGCTATATTGGCTTCCGGCTATTAAATTTTTTAAATTCCGATTTTGGGGTATTGTCCAGGTATAGGTATTGCCATTAGTGGCAATAAACTTAATGGCCTTTCCTGTGATATCTTCGCCAGGAAGTAGCATAAATTCTATATGGGCGGTTTTATTGGTATTTAGTGATACCTTTTTTTGCACATCCTTTTTTTCGGTTGAATTAACAGTCAATTTTCCTGTTGTCAAATCGAATCCTCCCTGGATGCTTATAGCTGGCATTTTTACGATAATCTGATTGGCTTCCAATGCGGCTGTATTGGTTATGGATAGCTTAATGTTGACTTTGCTCAGTTGTCGTACAAAAATAAGTGGTACTGTATTGTTGCTTTTACCGATTTTTTTGGCATTGTTTGCATACATCAGGTCTAAGGCTGCCGGGTTGGACTGGTCACTTATATTGATGGGATATTGAAAGTCTGCCAGTGATTTGTAAGGATAATAGGCGATAAAGTCCACGTTTTCATTCGGTAGGAAAACCGGGCTGTTACTTTGAAAAACCGAACCGTTAAAAGTGAAGGGGTAATTTTTGACCTGGTCGATAAGCGAAATTGCTGCCAAAGGTTGGTCGGCTTTGTACATATATACACCGATTTGGTCATTTTTATTCCAGAAACTCTCTGTCGTTTGTGTGTTGATTTGACCGACAATAGTAGGGGTAAATAGCACCGCTGCTCGGTCAATTCTAGTTTCCGTTTTCTGACAGGAGTTAAAAGTAAGCAATGCAATTATAATGTAGGCTATCCGGAATATATTTTGATCCGGTATCGCTTTGGTCTTGTTCGTCATATGAATAGCTAGTGTATATTGATAAAGTGATGGCAAAAATAGTTAAGTTCGCTAGAAGTTACAGCGATCTTTTTAGTAATCCCGGTTATAAGGTTTGTATTGGATTGATCTTTAGATAGATATTTTAGGCACTATTTCGGTTTTTATAGTATCTCACTTGTAGTATATTTAAAGATCTCAAACAGTTGTTAAGACAATAATATAGGTAATTGATACAATATTTAGCAGTATGTGTTCCATACTTGTTTAAAAATCATTTGTTTTAGGTTGCTGTTGTGCTATTATGTGTAGTACTAGGGTAACGCTTTTAATTCCTTTTGGAAAAAATTAATACGAAGGTGTTGATTTTCTTCATTTTTCCCTGAAATCAGGTAGTAAAATATATTCTCGTTTCTAATAAATTTGTCAATAGGAAAAAAATAGCACAATGTTTGCTGTTCATGTCAAAACATATATTGATTTGACAAATTATTAATCGTTACGAGGTTGTAATGGAAGAAGTATTTAAAGTAAAAGGAAAATTGAATAGATTTTATGTGATTATCTGTGCTGTTGTCATGGTATTGACGGCATCGAGCTGCTTTGATTTTGTTGAGCAGATCGACTTAAAATCAGACGGTTCCGGACATATTGCCGCCACATTAAATTTGAGTAAAAGCAAGACCAAGGTAGCTTCTTTAATGAAGATGAAAAGTATCAAGGGAATACAGATCCCTTCTCAAGCCGATATGGAGAAAGAGATTCGATCTGCTGTTCAGCTACTCAAACAAACTAAAGGAATTTCTAATGTACAGTACAGCACAGATTTTACCAATTATATCGTTAATATCTCCTGTGATTTTAGCCAGATAGAATCCTTGAACGCCTTTTCGGATATATTGGCAAATCGGTTTAAAACGAAGATATCGAATTCAAACCGCTATTATTATAACGCACAAAGCCACGTATTTGAACGCAAATTTATGGCTTCTGCTGACTGGAAAGCAAAATTTAATCAACTGGGAAACGATAATACAACTCAGTTTGCGGACGCATTCTATACGCAGATTGTACGTTTTGAAAAACCGGTTGTATCTCAGGCAAACAGTCTTGCAAAGGTTGCCGGGAATAAGAAAGGGGTCTTGCTAAAACTACCATTTATGGATTTGGTCTATGGTAAATCGAGCTTGGCAAATAAAATCACATTAACAAAATAACCTATAACATTGGTGAAACCGGGACTTCATTTAGTTGCTGAAAGCGTTTCTATAGAGCAGGTTCGGTGTAGCTGAAAAATTATTTATAAGATGAAATCAAAATTTATACTGCTAGGATTAGCCTGTTTGTCTTTTGGGACAATTGTAAAGGCGCAGGACTTGATCAAACAGATCCCCGAAGATGCAGAAATGATTGCAGCTTTCCATATGAAAGACATTGTGCAGAAAGCAAATGCCAATAAACTGAACGAGTTACTCCAAAAGACTGGTTTTTTTGAGAAATCGGGAATATCAGCGAGCAATGATATTAAAAATTTGGGAGTAGACCTATCTCAAACGGCCTATTTTTATACCAGAAAGACCGATAGTATCAGTTTTACGGAATTTATATTTTCTTTGAACAACAGGGGGCAATTTGAGAAACTGCTTCATGAGGCGGGTGAACCCAAGGCATTTGCCAATGGTTATACGAGCATAGGCCTCAAGGCGGGGAGTATGTTAGTATACAACGATCTTATCGCTAGATTTGTTTCGGCAACGACAAATACCAGCTTTTTGGACAATGATTCGATTGCTAGTCGTTATGGAATCCAAAAGGTGGATTACGTTGGGCGTCCAGCTGATGACGAAGATGCTTGGGCAGATACAACTGTAGCCGCAATGGACTCTGCTGCCGTAGTCTGGGATGCGGATGAAAATCTAGCGGTGCCAGTATCCCCACCGGTTGCTATAGCTGCGGAACCTGATACGATAGTAGGTGCTACAGAAGTACTGCCACCAGTTGTTGATATTGCTGCGGCTGCGGCTGCGGATGCAGCGGCTGACGCGGCAGACATGCATGATCCCGGTTATTATGATTCGCTTTATACGGCCTATGAAGATCAAAATCGGAAAAACGATTCGATTCGTAACGGCTTACGTGATAAATGGTTATTGAATGAAGTTACCCGTTTGGTTTCAGGGAGTTATAAGTCTTTGTCAATTGCAGATCAGGAGAAGGTTTTAAAGAATCTCGGGCTTATTCGATTGTATGTTCCTCATGTAGAGGATCTGTACCGTGGTCTATTGCCTTATACCACCTCTCTTCCTTATTATTATATGGGAATTAAACTGGATAAGTTCAAGACGGGTTATCAAGACGGTCTATTGGATTTAGTGCAAGAGGGGAATGTGCTGAAATTAAAGGGATCTGTGGGTTTAGATAAGGCCCTTGCTGAGATGACCAAAAGAATGTATGCGCGAAAACCTAATTCGAAGTTCAGTAAATATTTAACGGATAAAACCTTAGGTTTTTTTAATGTGAATATTAATTCAGAGGCTTATCTGAGAGAAATGCCTGCCTATATGGCAAAATATTATAGCGGTTTATTGGGGCCTCAACAGGACCTTGTCGAATGGGGACTGATGGCTCTTGAAATAGCACTAGATGAAAAGGCCATTGCCCAGGTAATGCCAGGAGACCACCTCGTGGTTGTTAACGGTCTTCGTAAGTTCAAAAAAGATTATATCGATTACACCTACGACGATGATTACAATGCAATCGAAGTGAAAAAGACCAAGGAAGAAACACTTCCAGTATTTATTTGGATGTTCACATCAAAGGATCAACGTCTGATAAAAAAAGGCTTGGACATGGCTGTTTCAAAGCAAGTTGGGCAGGTCTATGATGGCATTTATGCGTTTTCAAAACAGAAAGCCAAGGATTTTCCAATGTATGTTCTCTTGAAAGAAGATTTGGTAATGGTTAGTAATGACTCATTGTCCCTAAATGATATCCGTCAGAATAAGATGAATGCTCCCGGAAATAAAGACTTTGTAAAACTGATGAAGCAAAACAAGATGTCAGCAGCTATTGACCTACAAAAGCTACCGACAATGTTAAAGGAAATGGGGGTTACACCGGATAAACAATGGGAAACAACACTGGCACAACTCAATCAATATGGCAGTACCGCAATTACTTCCAAAGGTGTGGTTGGTAACCGTGCTGAGGTTGAAATGTCGACAAAATTGCCGCAGACCAGTGATGGTGCGATCAGTTATTTACTCGATCAAATTTTGGCGGAATTAAATAAAATGTAGCGGCTCCCCAAAGTGGATTATTTATTTTGTTGTGATAAAAATGTGTTATGAAAGTATAAAAGGTATATGAAATTCTATAATTAGTTACGAAGTGTCGTTTTTAGTATACATCAAATTCTAAATTTGGTGTATATTTGTTCGTTTTATGCAATGTGCTTTCGGTTCAAAGAAAATATTGATAACCTTCTTTTTTGGTTTGTTTTTTGATAATTCTGAGGCGGTTTTGTAATCCAAGGAAAATTTGATCTTTATGAATTTATCATATATAAGAAGAAGGCTTCGCAAAGAAAATCCACGATGGGTTGTATTAATATTTGATTTGGGTATAGTTTTGTTTTGCTATATCTTCTCGAATTTTATTGTTAATAGCTTTAAGGGAAGTCTAGATATATTTGATATGATGTGGAAAGCACCTATTGTATTGATCATCTATCTGAGCTGTTTTGTCATAATGCAAACCTACAAAGGTATTGTAAGGCAAACAGGGTTAAGTGATGCCGTTAAGATATTTAAAACATCTTGGCTTGCTTTTATGATTTTGGCATTATTAAGTGCGATAGTTCGGGTTTTCTTCGGTGAAGATCAGAATATATTTGGTTTTCTTAGATTATCATATGGTGTACTTTTAATGCATACCTTTTTTACGATGGTTTCTTTGGTTGCCTCCAGAGTTTTTTATCGTACAATATATGAAAGTTTGTTTCTGAGGAATAGAAAAATGAAGCAAGTGTTGATTTTTGGCGCTTCAAGACCAGGTTTGGTTGCGTTCTCTTTACTGAAAGAAGATCAGAGGACAAAATATCAAGTTATCGCATTTGTTGAAGATAAGGCCTCGCGTGTGGGGAAGCGTATTGCGGGGTTGCCTATAATCGATATTTCTAGTTTAACAAAAGATTTTATTCGAGGGAATGATATCTCTGATGTTATTATAGCGGTTGAAAATGACGATCCCGAAAGATTGGCGAAAATAACAGATGCTTTTCAGCAATTGAAAGTTGAGTTGAAAATTATGCCTCCGGCCCATTTATTGTTAAATTCGGGTATCAAGAGAGAAATTAGGCCTCTTAAAGTAGAAGATTTATTAGGGAGGAAAAATATAAAATTGAACAATCCTGCAATAACAGCTGAGACTGAGAATAAAGTAATTCTGATAACGGGCGCTGCAGGATCTATCGGGGGGGAACTTTCTCGTCAAATTGCAAAACAAAGATTTAAAAAACTGGTTTTATTAGACCAGGCCGAATCTCCACTTTATGATTTGCAGCAATCATTAAACCTGAATAATTCTGATAAAGTAAAGTGTGTTGTTGGCGATGTTAGGGATATTGTATTTTTAGATCATTTATTTAATCAGTATAATTTTGATATCGTTTTTCACGCTGCTGCTTACAAACATGTTCCTCTAATGGAAGATAACCCTTATGAAGCTATTTGGACAAATGTTGTTGGCTCTAAGAATCTTGCAGACCTTGCCTTAAAGTATAATGCCAAAAAATTTGTTATGATTTCTACTGATAAGGCGATAAATCCTACAAATGTGATGGGAGCAACGAAGAGAGCTGCTGAGATTTATGTCAGCAGTTGTTATGGTAAGGGTAATACATCGTTTGTTATTACACGGTTTGGAAATGTATTAGGCTCAAATGGTTCAGTTATTCCTTTGTTTGAGAAGCAAATGTCTGAAGGAGGTCCACTTACCCTTACGCATCCTGATATTACACGTTATTTTATGACTATTCCGGAGGCATGTCAATTAGTTCAGGAAGCTGCCGTTATGGGCCAAGGCGGGGAGATTTTTGTTTTTGATATGGGTAGCTCTGTCAAAATTATGGATTTGGCAAAACGGATGATTCGTTTAAAAGGATATCGGTATCCTGATGATATTGATATCAAAATAGTGGGACTTAGACCTGGTGAAAAAATCTTTGAAGAGCTGTTAGCTAATGGTGAAAATACCTTGGAAACTCACCATCCTAAAATTATGATTGCAAAAATTAATCATGAAAACCTAGCATTTAAATGTGAAAAATTGAAAGAACTTGTTACTATGACCTCATTGCAAAAAGTGGACGCAATGTCCTTGGTAAAAGTTTTAAAAGAGATTGTTCCAGAATTTAAATCCCAAAATTCAGATTTTAGTGTATTGGATTTTGATAATGATGGGGTTCAAGTAGCAACCTAATTGTAATCTAGAGATGATTATCTAATAAAAAAATGATATTTTTACCACGAATTATACAAATAATACTTCATTCATGCATACTTATTTTAAGTTTAAACATTATTTTCAAATATTATTGCTAACAAGCATAATTTTAGGGCTAACATCCTGTGGCTCTCGAAAGAGTATAATATACCTGCAATCCGACTCGACAAATATTGTTAATGATTACGAAAAATACATTCCACGCATACAACCTAATGATATTTTATCAATAGCTGTTTCTGCTGCTGATTTGAAAGCTGCTATGCCATTTAATCAAGTTAGCCCCTATCAAATGAATAGTGCTACTAGTACCGATTTGGCAATGAAGCCAACTTACACCGTCGACCAAATGGGTATGATTGATTTCCCTGTAATAGGTAAGATTCGTTTGGAGGGTTTGACAAGAATGGAAGCGATGGATAAATTGCGGGGAGAATTAAAGAAATATATTGTTGATCCAGGGGTTAATATGTCATTCAATAATTTCAAAGTGACGGTGATTGGGGAGGTGGCTCGTCCGGGCTCATTTCCATTACAAAATGAGCGTATAACATTGCTTGAGGCCTTAGGTATGGCTGGAGATATGACGATGAAAGGGGTAAGAAATAACGTCTTGGTCATACGAGAGGTAAATGGACAAAAAACGGTTAATCGAGTGGATCTTTCTAAACAAGGTGCTTTAAATTCCCCTTTTTATTATTTAGCACAAAATGATGTTGTGTATGTTGAACCAAATAAATCTCAAATTCGAAATGCTAATTATGGTCAGAATACGAATGTGTTGATCTCAGTAGTTGGTTTGATTATCACTGTTATTTCTGTTATTGTACGTTAAAAATTTACAAATTTTATTATGCCTGATAATTTATCGCAATTGAGTTCTGATTCACAAGAAGACCAGCAAATAAATATAAAAGCCCTTTTTGAGCAATATTTTTACTATTGGAAATGGTTTGTTTTGTCTATTTCAATCGTATTATTTAGTGCATTTCTTTATCTTAAATTTGCAACTAAGCAATATAAAGTAGATGCTAAAATACTGCTGCCAAATGAAAATGAAGGTAAAGGTGAGTTGGCTGGCCTAGCGGATCTCGCATCTATCACTGGTAGTGCTGGTAATACGGCTAAAGTAATGGATCAGATTGATGTTCTTAAATCTAGAAGATTGGCTGGAAAAGTTGTCGATACGCTAAATTTGAACATTTCTTATTCTGAAGGTAGATTTAAGAAAGAAATGTTAGCACAACAAGAATCCCCAATTCGCCTCTTTTTGGTAAATTCAAATATATCTTACCAAGATACAATAAAAGGACGATTTCGTGTGGATATACTCTCTTCCACAAAAGTAATTCTCGAAGATGAATTGGGAAAGAATACAAAAGAGATTCTTCTTGGAACAAAAGTTAAGTCGAGTTTAGGTGAGATTATTCTTTTGCCTCAAACTCCAATTATTCAGTCTTTTATTAATAAAAGTATAAACATTACAGTTCTTCCTAGGTTGAATGCATTAGAGAATCTAGTGAAAGAGATAAATGTGACTCCCAATCAAGAAAAGCAATCCTATATTATTAATTTTTCAACTACTTCTGCCTCAGTCTTACAGGCTTCTAAAATTATTAATGAATTAATTAATCAATATAATATAGATCTTACTCAAGATAAAGATAAACTTACTAAGGCTACGTCTAAATTTATCAACGAGCGACTCGATAAAATTTCTGGGGACTTGTCTCATGTCGATAGTAAAGCTGAAAGTTTTAAAGAAGGGAATCGTCTAATTGATGTTGAATCTGAAGCGAAGCTTTTTCTTGAAAATGCTTCAGAATCAGATAAGAAAGTTGTAGAACAAAGAACTCAGCTTCAGTTGGTTGATTATATGAAGCAATATGTGCAATCCAACAATACCGAACTTTTGCCTACAAATATCGGCCTTCAGGATCTTTCAATTGAAAAGACAATTGCTGAGTATAATAAGATGGTATTAGAAAGAGATGATTTATTGAAGTCTTCTACTATTGATAATCCTGTCATTAAAAATATCAATGATAATATTAGGGTCTTGAATAACAATGTGATAAAGTCATTAAATAATTACCGAAACGTTACACAATTAGCCCTAAATTCTGCCCAAGCTAAGAAATCGGAGTTACAAGGTAAATTGAGTAATCTTCCTAAACAAGAACGTGGATTTAAAGATATTTCAAGAGAGCAGCAGATTGTCGAATCTCTTTATCTTTTTTTATTACAAAAAAGAGAAGAGAATGAGATCAAGGCCGCAGCAACACCGGACAATTTAAAGATTATTGATGAAGCCTTTGGCTCAAATATTCCAGTATCTCCTAAGAAAAGTATTGTGTTGTTAGGAGCTTTAATTGTTGGCGTGATCTTGCCATTTGGTATATTATATTTAAAGTTTTTATTGGATAACAAAATTCAGTCTAGGAAGGATATTGAAGATCTTATAAAAGCTCCTATATTGGGAGAGATTCCTAGAAGTGAGCATCCTATCATCCAGGAGAATGATCGTTCTTCATTAGCCGAGGCTTTTCGAATACTCCGTACAAATATGTCCTTCATGTTGGGACCTAATAAAAATGATTCGAAAGTTATTTTTATTACTTCAACAACGTCTGGAGAAGGGAAGTCGTTTGTGTCAACTAATCTAGCGAAAATTCTTGCCATGTCTGGGAAAAAGGTACTTCTGATCGGTGCAGATATCCGAAGTCCTAAAGTTTTGGATTATTTGGGACTTGCTCACCTTCAACACACCAATATAGGTATCACGCAGTATATGATTAATCCCGACATGGAACTTGATAATATCGTAATAAAGAAACCTGGGAATTACAATTTTGATATTATTTATTCGGGTTATGTCGCTCCAAATCCCGCGGAACTTTTAATGAACGGTCATTTTGACGACGTTATTGAGTACGGACGTAGAAATTATGACTATGTTTTGGTTGATACGGCTCCCGTGAGCTTAGTGACTGATACTGTATTAATTGCCCATAATGCCGACTTAACTATTTATGTGTCACGAGCAAATTATCTCGATAAAAGATTGTTACAAGTGCCTAAAGAGCTTTATCAACAAAGTAAATTGAAAAATATGGCTTTTGTAATTAATGATGTCGATTTTGCCAGAGGTTATGGCTATGGCTATGGCTACGGTTATGGTTATGGTGAGAGAGAAGATAAGAGTAGTAGAAGATTCGACTTTCTTCGAAATTTATTTAAATCTGCTAAAAAGTAGCTAGTTATCAGATATTATATCAATTATTAAAAGGCATCAATATTTAGTATTGGTGCTTTTTTGTTGGTACTCTTTTTGCTGTATTAATTTGGAGTTTTTTTGAAAAGCAGTTTCAAAGCATTTCTGCATAAACTGTAAATAAAAGGTTATAATGTAATATTTTGAGCTTTTACAAAAATTAGTTACAACTATTAAATTAGTTTTTTCTATAGAAAGGAATTGGTTTTTTAAATAAATTATGTTTAACTGTAGCGTTTTGTTTATGTTTTCCGTTATATTTGTAGTTTCTATTAAATTACTTTAAAATTATTTGATTAGTATATGGGGATATTGTCAAAATTGTTTACGGGCAAGAAAAAGGATTCAAAGATAAAGGTTGTAGGAAAATTAGCCTTTCTAGAGGTCGATATGCATAACCATATTTTACCAGGAATTGATGATGGAAGTCAATCTGTTGATCAGTCGATAGAGTTAATTAAAGGCTTAAACAGAATGGGATTTGATAAATTTATCTGTACGCCGCATATAATAGAAGGTGTTCATCCTAACACTTTGAGTACAATTGAAAAATCAAAGGATTTGTTGGTCAAAGAATTGAAAAAGATACCAAATTCTCCAGAGATATTTCATGCTGCTGAACATATGGTAGATGATGGGATTGAGAAATTAATCGGTTCAAATGAGTTGTGTGTAATGCCGGGCGGTTATGTGCTTATTGAAATGTCATATCTTCAAGAGTCTAGAGCGTTATTTAAAACTATCCTTGATATTCAGAATTTGGGATATAAACCAATTTTAGCTCACCCGGAGCGTTATAACTATTATCATTATAATTTTAATATGTATAAGCAGATTAAGGATGCAGGATGTATGCTACAATTAAATTTGTTATCGATAAGTCGTTATTACGGTGTTGAAGTTAAATCTGCTGCATTAACCATGATCAAATCGGGTATGTATGATTTTGTCGGAACAGATACTCATCACCAACGCCATCTAGTTGCATTGGAAGAGGTCGTTGCAAAATATCCTGTTAGAGATTTACTTAAAACTTGTAATATAATTAACTCGTCGCTTCAAGATCACTTAACACTTGATAGTGTGAACGTTGCTGGTTAGTAGTTTTGAAGTTATTATTCCTAAAATAATTAGTCTAATTCGTCTTAATATATTTTGTTGTTAAGAAAAGTGGCGAATAGTGAGTCCTATTTCTGCTATCTTGTGTTTTGCCCGTATGGATATTTCGAAAATTTGGCTACTTTTGGTTTTAGCATTTTTCATATGAGAGGAAACAGAATTTTTATTCAAGACTGGATAGCACACCATACTTATCAAAAAACAAACGAAATAGATAGTTATTACTTACGCGTTGCAAATGAAATCAATGATAGTTTATCTACACTATGGTTTGAGGAGCAAGAGACAAATGATCTCATCCATACCGATACTTTAAAGACATTGAGTATCTATCTAACGTGTTACTTAGAAGACGTTATTGCGAAAACAGGAATTTTTGCTGCTTTTAGAACGATCCATACAGAACTATACAATCAACTTTTGCCTTTTTATAATGATAATGACCTAACGGATTATTATGCTGAGGATATTAATAGTGAAGATATAGCTGTATTGACCTGGTTATTTTTCAGTGAACGTAATCCACATTTATTTATTGATCCCCGTGGTCGTTTGATCCAATTGGTTACAGATTTGGCCTATTCGATCTTGGAAGAACATTATGAAGTTGCTCCTGAAAATGAAAAGTTAAAACTAGAATATGTTTTGGACGAAGGGGCGAACTATTTTGAAGTCCGTAATTTTATTGAAAAGCTTGTTGCCACAAATTACCTGACAGCGGGTGAATATAACACCAATCTCAATCATTTGATGCAAGTTGCGGAGATAGGGCGATATCAACACGATCAGAATCAGTTACAACAGATGATCTATCGCGTTCGAGATAACCATTTCAATAATTACAGACTGCATCTGTTTGCATTGAAGGCATCTGAATTTGTAGCTGAGGTGGTTGGCAAAGAACATGCGCTATATGGTATTGTCAAAACTTTAGGTAATCGTATTAATAGTTTTTTTGAATATGTAAAAGCGGACAAGCTTTATGTGCATGTAAAACATATCGGTACAAAGACAGCATTTAAAATCTTTAAGGACTCTATACAGCAATTTGTTGAACCTACGGAAACCTTATCTTTCTATATGGAAATTGTGCCATGGAAAGATGCTTGGAATCTCTCTGGAATCATGACCGTTGTGAATACCGATGAGGTAAATTTTGATTTACCGGAGCAGTATGAGATGACTTATCGCATTGAGGCCTTGAATGGTAAGGATAAGAGTTTGAAGAAAACGGAAAAGCAGCTGAAAGATATGGGCAAATTGTTCCAGTCAGAACATAAGGCGGCTGTTGCGTTTATGGAAGGAAAAGAAGTGAAGGAGTTTGCAACAGATTTCTTTAAGAAGTATCAACAAAAATACCCGAGCAAAGAAGAATCTCCACTTCCAGAATCAAATTTGGATCTTACGGAAGATGCCCAAGTTACGGTATTCTTTAATCCAAAAACGGGTTTAGAAGTTTTTGGCGGTATAGCGGAATTTTTCCCATTAAAGAATAACGACTTCGCGGAGAAAGATGGTGAAATTGAGGTGCCTTATGCACGCTACTTTTTGAATCTTTTGGTCGAAGATTTTTTCCCAAGTGAGTTGCCTAAGTATTATGTTAATCTATTTAAGGCGGAGGTGGATAAGCAGTTCTTCTTTCCAGTGAATGACGAGGTCCTTGATTTCTTTCTCCGTTTTTATAAACGAGGAACTTACTTCTTGGGGCCATTTCCGTTGTTAAAATAACTTGTGTAGTCGACTAAAGAACTATAGGAATACATAAAAAGTTCCATTGCCTACCTGCAATGGAACTTTTTTATGTATTTAAGTCAGGCTATTCTTTGTTGTATAAGATTGCGCGGTCTTCTGGCTATTATTTTGTTGATCGAAAATCCCATGATACTAGTATTAATTTAATATAAATTCATTATAATTAAATTGTTATCACTTGTGAATCTGGGTCTACATGTCGCATATCCCACGCATTTATGGTATCCGAGTTTTGAACAGTACGGAGTTTAACAGTACACACCAAATCTAAGTAAGGGGACTAACACCTATTTTGGTGATGGTTGGAGTTGCCTATGAAAATCTTACCCTACGTGATGTGCCATTAGATAATATCGAAGATATGAATGTGCTGAAGGGAGCAACCGCAGCGGCATTGTACGGTAGTATGGGGGCTGGTGTGGCCATTATGATTACGACAAAAAAGGGACTTGCGGAATAAGGAACGGAGATCTCAGTCATAGCAATAACATGTTTTTTTCGGGTTATCTAGCTTTGCCCGAAGTACAACATGGATACCCGTCAGGTGAAAGGGGAAAGTTTAATAATGATGACTATGTGGGGGGGGGGGGGATAAACCGGATATTGGGCGTTCAGCCAAGCAATGGAATCCACTGACAAAACAACTGGAAGAGATGAAATTGCTTTCCCTTGGCAAGGACAGTTTTAAGAATTTTCTTGAGCGGGGATTTATATCCAATAACTCCGTTCGTTTTACCAACCAGGGTGAACATGGAAGTATTAGAACATCGATAAATCATATTTATAAAAAAGGACAGTATCCAAACCAAAAAGATGAATATGACAAACATGTCTGTCGCTGGGCAGACTAAGATTAGCGAAAAAGTTGATATAGAAACACGCCTTGCCTATAATCGTCGTTCAGCAAGAAGTAATTTTGGCGCAGGATATAATGATCAGGGGTATATTTCCAATATTCTCGTGTGGACTGGGCCTGAGTATAATTTACAGGATTACAAAGATTATTGGTAGATTAACGACCAATCTCAAAATTGAATGTATAAAGCCTGGTATGACAATCCGTATTTGACGGCTTATGAGAAGGTTACCCCTGAGCTGATTAATAAGATGAACGCTGCCTTGACCTTGAATTATAAGGTTTCTGATTGGGGGAAACTTAACCATATCGGGGTCGTCAGGCTTTACTTCGCGTTTGATTAATACGCATGAGGAGAAAATGACCAGATGTCATGGAATTACATTGGGTACAGCTGCTATAAAAAAGGAAAATTTCCAATGGGATATTATTTTAAATATGTCGCAAAACTTGGCATTCTTCCACAAGCTTGATCCCGTTTATTCTGCAGATGCATTATACGTTAAAAAGGGTATTCTTGATGAATTAGAAAAAGCAGATCAGCTCTTTGCAAGCGGAGCAAAATTTGCGGGTGATCCCTTGTATGGCGGAGACTTAACAAAATGGAGAAAACTCGTCAACAGGTTACCCAAAATGGAAAATCAACCCCGCATTCAGTTTAAATGCGGATGATCTAACCAAAATACCTGTTCGTTGGCGCTATCCAGCCAGTGAGTACACTTATAACGGACAAAATTTGGATGAAGCGCTCGCCCGCCAATATGGGGGGAAGGATGAGATCAATCGTTTGCGGGGATTTTTGTTAAAAACGTTACATTAAAAACGACAGCGAATGGATATATTCGCTTTAGACCATTGAATTTAGCAGAGAGATAACAAATTTATTTATGGATAGCAGAAGAGATTTTATTAAGAAGGCTTCGTTGTTAGCTGGTGTTTTTGGCTTACAGAGTGCTATGCCAGATGCCATACATCGCGCATTGGCAATTGAACCTATAACAGGAAGTACCTTTTTAGATGCCGAACATATTGTCTTATTAATGCAAGAGAATCGTTCTTTTGATCATAGTTTTGGAACACTTCGTGGGGTTCGGGGATTCAATGATCCACGGGCGATTAAATTGCCTAGCGGTAATCCCGTATGGTTGCAGTCGTCGGCTGCAGGTAAGACCTATTCGCCGTTTCGACTGGATATCAAAAACTCCAATGCTGCGTGGACCGGAAATTTACCACATTCCTGGGAAAACCAGATGGCAGCCCGTAATGAGGGAAAACACGATAATTGGATCGAAGCAAAACGGCCAGGAGGAAAGGTTCTGAAAGAGATTCCGCTAACAATGGGTTATTATACACGCGAAGATATCCCTTTTTATTATGCATTGGCTGATGCCTTTACGATCTGCGATCAGCACTTCTGTTCGTCTATCACAGGTACAACAACCAATAGGCATTTCTTCTGGACTGGAACCTGTGTGCCACATAAAGGGGCGAAGCCATTGGTGCGGAATTCCGATATCTATTTTAACCGTTGGGCACATTGGAAGACTTTTCCTGAACGCCTGGAAGAAACGGGGATCTCCTGGAAAGTCTACCAAAATGAGGTCAGCATAGAAAGTGGCTTAGAGGGTGAGGATCTGTTGGGAAATTTCACGGACAACAATTTGGAATGGTTTGCGCAATATCATATTGAATTCAAGAAAAGCCATCTTGATTTTATGCGGAAACGTGTCGCGGAATTACCGGCGGAGATTCAAGAACTTGAGAAAGCATTAGCTAATAATAGCTCCGAGAGTGTCCAGAAAACACAGAATAAACTCAAGCAGAAGCAGGAACAGCTGAATCGCTACCAAAAACATTTGGCACGCCTTACGGAGCATGCTTTTCATCAGCTTCCTGAAGAGCAGCGTGCTTTGCATGAACGTGCGTTTCAAACGAATGAGGGGGACTCCTTCTATCGGGAGACAAGCGTTGTGACACATGAGGGTGAAAAAATTACCGTTCCTAAGGGCGATGTACTCCACCAATTTAGACATGATGTGAAGTCAGGGAAACTGCCAGCAGTGTCGTGGCTTGTAGCACCACAAAGCTTTTCAGATCATCCGAGTGCACCTATGTATGGCGCTTGGTATGTATCGGAGCTATTGAATATTTTGACAGAAAATCCGGAAATCTGGAAGAAGACCATTTTTATTCTGAACTATGATGAGAATGATGGTTACTTTGATCATATTCCTCCTTTTGTAGCACCTAACCCCGCAGACAGCCGTTCTGGAAAAACTTCGCCGGAATTAGATTATAGTGGTGAATATGTGAGTTTAGCACAGGAGCTTGCCGATGGTGAAGAAAAAGATAATGCAACGGAAGGTCCAGTGGGGCTTGGTTACCGCGTCCCTTTGATTGTGGCTTCCCCTTGGTCAAAAGGCGGTTGGGTCAATTCGGAGATCTGTGATATCACGTCGACGATTCAATTTATGGAGTATTTTTTCGAGAAAAAGTTGGGTAAGCAGGTAAAAGAGGAAAATATAAGCTCCTGGCGTCGAGCTATTACAGGTGACTTGACATCGATATTTCGGAAAGCTGAGGGATCGAATGCTGTTGATTTGCCTTTCCTTGATCGGAATCAGCAGATCTATGCGATTGATCAGGCCAAATCGAAACCACTACCCAATAATTTTCACGTTTGGTCGAAAGAGGATGCCGCAGCATTACGGTCTAAGGGGCATTCCACTTTACTGGCGAGACAGGAGAAAGGTCAGAAAAATTCTAGCGCGTTGGCCTATGAGCTCTATGTTCAAGAATCCTTTTCTAATGAAGGCAACCGAATTCATTTAACATTAGAAGCGGGCAATAAGGTGTTTGGTGATAAATCGCTCAGTAGCCCTTTTAATGTCTATAGTGGACCAAGTTATAAAGAAGGGGTTAAATTTTGGCCTTTTGCAGTTGTTGCTGGTCGTAATCTGAGCTTTGACTGGAATCTGGCTGACTTTAAAGATGGGCATTACGATCTAACCGTATATGGCCCAAATGGGTTTATGCGGGGATTTAAAGGACATGAGGAACCATTGACTGTTCGTGCAACTTATGAAATCGGGAGGAAAGGGCACTTAACGGGTAATCTTGTTGTGGAGATTCAAAATCATGGTAAAAAATCATTCCGTCTACATGCGGAGGATAATGCTTATAGTACATGGAAGAAATCCATTGTACTTGCTGCCGGGAAAGCTACGAAGTGGATTGTGGAATCTCATAAAATCCATGGGTGGTATGATATTACGGTACATGCTGAGAATACCAAATTTGTGCGCCAGTTTGCGGGTCGTGTGGAAACGGGCAATCATTCGAAAACTGATCCACAATTGGGATAATAATCCGTTCCTACATAATTGACCAAAGGGTATATAATTAATATATTACTGACTAGGGTGAGAGATCCCAGTTTTTATTTTGACTGGGATCTTTTTGCATAGGTATGAGCATCCACTTGGGGTAGTCAGTAAACTTAGTGAAAAAAATATGATTTCTTTTTACAGGAAAGATAATCTCTATTTTTTAACGTTCTTCCTATATTCTCAAGGATTTTAATAGCTTTTTGGGGGAATATAACTCAGTTAGCTACCCCCCAAATCGTTGTTTTATTTTTTATGGCTGAGTTATACTTGTCAATGGGAAAATACTACTTTCGACATGCGCTTTTTCAATCAGCTGGCGTAATTCTTTTACTTTCTTTGGATTTCCCGGGGCAACATTGTGTTGTTCTTTGGGATCTCGTTTGAGGTTATATAGTTCGGCTGTAGATTGGCTACTTTTGACTTTTTGTAAGATAAGTTTCCAGTCTCCCTGACGCAAGGCTTGACGTCCCCCATCTTCATGAAATTCCCAGTACAGGTATTGGTGCTGTTTTTGTTGCTTGTTTTTACCTAGTAGCGTTGGCACAAATGAAATACCGTCTGTATAATGCGGTTTGTTTGCTCCGGCAAGCTCAACCATCGTAGGCATAATATCCCAAAAGGCGCCTAGGTAGTTTGAAGTTTTCCCTTCGGCAACTTTACCATGCCAGTACACAATGAAAGGGGTCTTGATGCCACCTTCATAGAGGTCGCGTTTGTTGCCACGCAACCCACCGGAGCTATTGAAAAAATTGGGGTCAGCTCCGCCTTCCTTGTGCGATCCGTTGTCGCTCGTAAAAATGATAATTGTATTGTCCAATAGCTTGTTTTCACGTAGCCGATCAACAATTTGACCGACATAAGCATCCATACGGCTTACCATACTCGCATACATCGCATGTGGTTTTTCAACCGAAGTGTAACCGGGAACAGTTGCTTGTGGTCCATAGTCATTTCCTTTATGCGGTTTTTCATCAAACCGGTCTGCATATAATTGGTAATATTTGTCATCCGGACCTGATAATTCGGCGTGTGGAAGAACGGTAGGTACATAAAGGAAAAAAGGTTTCTCCTTATTTTCATCGATAAATTCCAGGGTCTTTTCTTGGATTAATGCTGGTGCATACTGCCTTTTGGCCATTAAACCATTGCCATGGAGTTCTATCCTTTCCTTATTATGCCAGAGGTGAGTGGGGTAGTAACGATGGGATTGACGTTGACAGTTATAGCCATAAAATTCATCGAATCCTTTTTGATCGGGCGCCCCTGTTGTATTGACCATTCCAAGGCCCCATTTTCCAAATGCACCGGTTGTATATCCTGCCTGTTGTAGAAGCATAGCGAAAGTTTGTACAGAGTCGGCTAGCGGTTGTTGTCCTTCGGGTTCAATTTCTTTGTTACCGCGTACATCGGTGTGGCCAGTGTGCTGTCCTGTCATTAAAGATGATCGCGACGGAGCGCACACAGATGTCCCAGCGTAGAAGTTGTCAAATTTCATTCCTTTGGCAGCCAATGAATCGATATGTTTCGTTTCAATTTTTTGCTGACCGTATACACCAAGGTCTCCATAACCAAGATCATCTGCCATAATAAGTACAATATTCGGTCTTTGGTCCTTCTGTTGAGCTATCGCAAGAGAGGCTAGAGTCAAAAGAAGAGACAAGATAAAAGATGTTTTCATTTGCATTAGGTTATTTCTTCAAATTAATTTTTTCTTAGCTAAGACTGTCCACTAGTTTATATAGTAGTCCAATTTAATCCATTAAAACAGTCAGATGGTCCTAATTTAGTTTTATTGGTTATGCTTCGTATGCTTTTTTGTACTTCTATTTTTGAAAAGTATATTATTCTAATTATTTAAAAAGAATGAGGGTTAAATTTACTCAAAAATAGCTTTTGATCGTACTAGTTCGCATTGGTTGAGCGATAATAGCGGTAATGAAAGAGCCTTAATTTGATAATATGTTACTTTTTACTGTCTACGCATACGATTGTGTAATAATTTATTGTGTGCTATATATTGTAATCTCCGATATGTTCATATTTATTTTCTAATTTCACCCTAATTTTATGAAAATGCTCTTATGGCCAAATCAATTAAAGAAATAGCACAAGAACTCAATGTGTCTAAATCAACTGTTTCATTAGTCATTAATCACAAAGCCGAGCGAGCACGCATTAGCAAGGAATTGGAAAACCGTGTACTTGCATACGTTGAAAAAGTAGGCTATAAGCCCAATGCTCTCGCTAAGAGTTTAGCTACGGGGCGGTCAAATACCATCGGTCTAATTGTAGAGAATATTGGAGATTCTTTTTTTGGTCCATTTGCTTTATATGTAGAGGAATTGTTCCGAAAGAAAAATTATCACGTCCTCTACAGTAGTACGCTTGGCGATTCACAAAATGCACGCGATATCATTGATTCGATGTTGGAAAAGAAAGTAGAGGGTATTATTTTGGCTCCGACAGTAGATTTGGAAGAATACCAACGCAAAATATTGGAGCATAAAGTTCCATTGGTCGTTTTTGATAGGAATACTCCAGCAGTGGAAACCCATTATGTGCATATTGACAATGAAGTTAGTGGGAAGAATGCATGTGACCATTTGAAATCTATTGGTTGTAGAAATTTTGGACTGGTGACCATCGATTCGGATCAACCACAAATGTTGGCGCGCAAACGTGCCTATTTAGATTTTTGTGACACATACGGAATGGAGCCTCGCATACTGCAATTACCTTATCAGCATCTGAAGCAGAAAGGTTCACGTACGTTGAAAAATTGGGCAGCTAAGCAGGTTGGATTAGATGGTCTCTTTTTTACAACAAATTACCTTTGTATTCTCGGCTTGAAGGCCTTGCGGTCAGCGGATGAAAATAACTATGATTTTCCGATGTTTTCTTTTGATGACCATGAGTTGTTTGATCTTTTAAACCCTAAAATCTCCTGTATACAACAACCATTGGAACCTCTGGCTAAGACTTGTGTGAAAGTTTTGTTAAAGGAAATAGATCAAGGGATATCCACACCAAAAGAATATATCATCTCAACAAAATTGATGCGACGCTAAAATGGGACAGCAAATGAATATATAGAAATTGAATTGTAAAAATCATAAGACGTGTTTGTCCAATTCCTGGTCTTTATTTTGATTTAATATTCTTTTTTATATCTTTACTAATACGTTTTAGTAGAAATATTTTTATATATCCTAAATAATGAAGAAATCTTTAAGTGTTTTTCTAGGGTCGTTATTGTCTTTGGGTTTGTTTTACGCAAAACCGGTTTTGGCTCAGAAATTTAGAGGACAGCAGCTAGAAGCTGTCGATCTTGTTAATCCATTAATGGGTACCGAATCCAAATTTGAGTTGTCCAATGGTAACACCTATCCCTCGATTGCGAGACCTTGGGGAATGAATATGTGGACACCACAAACAGGAAAAAATGGCGACGGATGGCAGTATCAATATACCGCTGATAAGATTCGTGGATTAAAACAGACTCACCAGCCATCACCCTGGATGAATGATTACGGTGTTTTTTCTATCATGCCTGTAACTGGAAAGCCTGTATTTGATCAAGACGAGCGTGCGAGCTGGTTTTCGCATAAAGCGGAGATTGTAAAACCGTATTATTATTCGGTTTATCTAGCGGATCACGATGTGACTGCAGAGATGACACCAACAGAACGCGCAGCCATGTTTAGGATCTCGTTTAATAAAACAGACGATGCTTATATTGTTTTGGATGCTTATGAAAAGGGGTCTGAAGTTCAGATTATTCCAGAAAAAAATATGATAATTGGCTATTCTTCGAAATATGCACGCGGTCCACTGCCAGCTAATTTCAAGAATTATTTTGTTTTGGTTTTTGATCAACCTTTTGCAAGTGTCGCTACTTGGGAAGGCAAAGAGAAGAAGGATGGGCAACTTCAGATCAAAGGTGATCACACTGGTGCAATCGTCGGGTTTAAGGTAAAAGACAAAACGAAACCAGTGCAGGTGAAAGTAGCGTCTTCCTTTATCAGTGCCGAACAAGCCTTATTAAACTTAAATGAGTTAGGTAACAAATCTTTTGATCAAATAAAAGAAGACGGACGTCAGATCTGGAATTCGACCTTAGGGAAAATTAAAGTAGAAGGTGATGATATCGATCAGCTGCGTACATTTTATTCGACCATGTATCGGACTTTATTTTTCCCGAACAAGTTATATGAAATTGATGCGCAAGGAAAGGCTCTACATTACAGTCCATATAATGGAAAAACACTTCCTGGTTATTTATTTGGAGGAACAGGTTTTTGGGACACTTTTAGGGCGTTGTACCCATTCTTAAATTTTATGTATCCTTCCATTAATAAGGAAATGCAGGAAGGTCTTCTCAATGCCTATTTAGAAGGAGGCTTCCTTCCTGAATGGAGCAGTCCGGGATATGCCGATATCATGGTGGGTAATAACTCTGCTTCGGTGGTTTCGGATGCTTATATGAAGGGATTGCGCGGTTATGATATCAATAAGTTATACGAAGCTTTACAGCACGGTGCTAATAATGAAGGACCAATGAGTGCTGTTGGAAGAAAAGGTGTTGAATATTACAACAGCTTAGGCTATGTGCCCTATGACGTTAAAATCAATGAAAATGCGGCCCGTACATTGGAATATGCTTATGACGACTTCACGATCTACCAATTGGCAAAAGCGCTGAACCGTCCCAAAGCTGAAATTGATTTGTATGCAAAACGTGCACAGAACTACAGAAATTTATTTGATCCATCGACCAATCTTATGCGTGGAAAGAATAAAGATGGGAAATTCCAAACTCCTTTTAATCCATTAAAATGGGGTGACGCATTCACCGAAGGCAATAGCTGGCATTATTCCTGGAGCGTATTCCACGATGTTCAGGGGCTGATCGACCTAATGGGAGGGGAAAAGACTTTTGTGAGCATGTTAGATTCGGTGTTTGTTCAATCTCCGGATTTCGACGATAGCTATTACGGTGGTATTATTCATGAAATACGTGAAATGCAAGTTGCGAATATGGGGCAATATGCACATGGTAATCAGCCAATTCAGCATATGCCATATTTGTACAATTACGCTGGCCAGCCTTGGAAAACACAATATTGGGTGCGTCAAGTGATGGATCGCATGTATAAGCCTACACCTGATGGCTATTGTGGTGACGAAGATAATGGTCAAACTTCTGCATGGTATGTTTTTTCTGCGCTTGGATTCTATCCTGTTTGTCCAGCAACGGATGAATATGTACTCGGAGCGCCGTTATTTAAAAAAGCGACCTTAACATTTGAAAATGGTAAGACCTTGACCATAGATGCTCCAAAGAATTCTACTGAAAATGTATATGTAAATACATTGCAAATGAATGGTAAGGATTATGGTAAAAACTGGTTAAGTCACAAAGCATTGCATGAAGGCGGTACACTTAATTTTGACATGGCGGCAAAACCCAATTATACGAGGGGATCGTCCAAAAATTCAGCGCCTTATTCAATGACAACGGATTTGCAAAAAAATATCAAGTTGAAATCGAACAAAAAGAAATAATCATTTGATTATGATAAACTTTAAAAACTTAAAAGTAGTTGTTACCTTATTTGGTTTGGCATACTCTTGTTCACTTTTCGCGCAGGACAACTGGAAACATACAGAAAACGACCGCAAAGTGGCTGTGGATGTTGATAGTATCAGTAAAGGTGGGTACACCCTGATTTGGATAAATAAAGACAAAGATTTTAGTGCTCCTTTAAAAGAAAGGTTGGTGGCGGCATATTTTACAAACTATCCTAAACTAGCCAAGAAATATAATAAAAAGACCATAAAAAAGGTGTCTTTCGTGATTGATCCGGACTATAAAGGTGTGGCAGCGACAGCGGGCGGGATTGTCCGTTACAGTCCAGCTTGGTTTGCCAAAAATCCGGGCGATATTGATGTGGTTACCCATGAGGTCATGCATATTGTCCAAGCATACCCCGATGGGGCGGGCCCGTGGTGGATTACGGAAGGGATAGCCGATTTTGTCCGATTTGATGATGGCATAGATAATGCGGGGGCAAACTGGAAGCTGCCAGAATATAACGAAA
This sequence comes from Sphingobacterium sp. UBA7038, assembly GCF_002494055.1. Classification (NCBI taxonomy): domain Bacteria; kingdom Pseudomonadati; phylum Bacteroidota; class Sphingobacteriia; order Sphingobacteriales; family Sphingobacteriaceae; genus Sphingobacterium; species Sphingobacterium sp. UBA7038. Next base: position 93,343 of record NZ_DLAV01000004.1, on the reverse strand, counting down.
AGCAGAAATACAGCGATTCTTATCGTATTACAGCGCGCTTTTTGTACTGGATCAATCTACATGTAAAGAAGGATTTTGTCAAAAAATTGGATGCAGCGATGCGTAGCAAAAGCTATAGTGATGCTTTTTGGAAAGCGGAGACGGGTAAAACTATTGATGAGCTATGGGCCGATTATAGCCAAAATCCCACACTATAATTCATAAGCGATGAATATCAGAAGTTTAGTCTTTTTGGGATTAATTAGTGTCCCATATCTATTAAAGGCACAAGAAACTAAATTAGTTCAGTATGTCAAACCACTCATCGGAACGGCGAAAATGGGACATACTTTTCCAGGGGCGACAGTTCCATTCGGTGCTGTACAATTAAGCCCTGATACGGATACATTATCTTATGCCGTCAATGGACGGTATAACGGCGATGTTTATAAATATTGTGCCGGTTATCAGTATGATGATCCTACGATTGTCGGGTTTAGTCATACGCATTTTAGTGGCACTGGTCACTCCGATCTTGGTGACATACAGATCATGCCGACACAAGGAAAAGTTCAATTGAATCCGGGTACAGCTGATCGACCACAAGATGGTTATCGATCTTCCTATTCGCATGCCAATGAACGAGCTGAGGCCAATTATTACAGTGTTCTACTGGATAAACATCAGATTAAAGCTGAATTAACGACTACAACACGTGTAGGGCTCCACCGTTATACATTCAAAGAGTCTGACGCTTCACATCTTATCGTAGATCTAACTGCTGGGATTTATAATTATGATGGCAAGAATGTTTGGACCGTTGTCAAGGTATTGAACGATTCAACCCTGGTAGGCTACCGTCAAACAAACGGTTGGTCGAGAACGCGCACCGTATACTTTGCAATAAAGACCTCAAAAGCGTTTAAGAATTATGGCGCCAAGTATGAAGATGGAAAATCTGTGTATAATGGTTTCTGGCGTAAGTTTGATCAACAAAATAATTTCCCCGACCTTACGGCGCACAATATTAAGCTACACTTGGATTTTGATACAAAAGCACAAGAATCCATCCTTCTGAAAGTAGCTTTAAGTCCAGTAAGCATGAAGAATGCATTGGCCAATATGGAGGCTGAGGCTCCGGACTGGAATTTTGATGGCTACGTTAAGAAAGGCCAAGAAGCTTGGGAAAAGGAGCTGCATAAGATAGAAGCTGAAATGTTGAACAAGGAAGACCTTGTCAATTTTTATACAGCCATGTACCATGCAAGCTTAATGCCGACAGTCTATATGGATACGAATGGTGAATATAAAGGCTTGGATCAGGAGGTGCACCGCGCCAAAGGTTTTACGAATTATACTTCATTTTCGCTGTGGGATACTTATCGGGCTTTTCATCCGCTGTTGAATTTAATTAACCCTTCTCGTAATGCTGATATTGTAGCATCCATGATGGCTCATTATGACCAGAGTGTATTGAAGATGTTGCCGATTTGGTCGCATTATGCGAATGATAATTGGTGCATGAGCGGCTATCATTCGGTGTCTGTTATTGTTGATGCAATACTTAAGGGCGTTTACAAAGGCGATGCAGGAGCCGCACTAGCGGCTTGCGTACAAACGGCAAATACACGTCAGTATGAGGGAATCGGCGCTTACATTGATAAGGGGTATGTTCCTTCAGATGTATCGGGAACATCAGTTTCTAATACATTGGAATATGCGTATGACGATTGGTGCATAGCGCAATTGGCGAAAAAATTGGGAAAAGAGGATATTTACACGACTTTTTCCAAAAGAGCTGAAAGCTGGAAATCACTCTATGATTCCTCCATTGGATTTATGCGTCCCAAGAATTCCGTGGGTAAATTTCAGGAGAAATTTGATGTTTTGGATACACATGGACAAGGATTTATTGAAGGAAATTCATGGAATTACAGCCTGTATGTACCGCATCAACCTACTGAAATGATGGCATTAATGGGAGGCAAAAAACGTTTAGCGTCTTATTTGGATTCCCTGTTTACCATGGAATTACCGGATAAATATTTTGAACATACGGAGGATATTACCCGCGATGGCATTATCGGAAATTACGTGCATGGAAATGAGCCTTCACATCATGTGGCATACTTGTACAATATAACCAATAGTCCCTGGAAAACTCAGGCCCGCGTCAGACAGATCATACGGAATCAGTATCACAATGGCCATGCGGGTTTAGGGGGAAATGATGACTGTGGACAAATGTCTGCCTGGTATTTATTTACTGCATTGGGTTTTTATCCGGTGGCACCTGGGGAAGATAGTTATTGGATTGGCAGTCCTTTGGTAAAATCGGCAAAGGTTAATCTTGAAAACGGACGCAGTCTTTCTATAGTTGCCCGTAACCAGTCTGAGAAGAATGTTTACGTTAAATCCGTTTCTTTAAATGGGCGGAAATTGGCTGATTTTCTATTACCCTATAGCAGCATTATAAATGGCGGTGAATTAATCTTCGAGATGAGTAATAAACCGAACAAATAAAAGCCTGCCCACAAAGATGAGACGATCAGGTGTGTACAAATGGATAGCTATCTGTTGCTTAGTTTTGTTTCTGATATTACAGTATCTCATGATCGCACGATCATATGAGATTAAAAGAAGCGAACTATTTCAGAAAGAAAAAAAGGCAATTAAGGTTGTTTACGATAAGTATATCTCGAACGATAAGATATTTCCGGGCGGGCAGAAACTTATCGATTCAACCTTAATGCCTCATTTAGTTCGTCTGAAAGCTTATTACCAAGACGATAGTAATGCTTTCAATAATCTGAAAGATAGTATCGCAAAGAAGTTGGTAGCGAGGCTCCGAAATCATCCAGCCATGGACAGCCTATTTCATAAGATCAGATCCGAAGTCAATTTGGGTGAAGGTTTTGGTTATGCCATTGTGTTGAAAGATGTTTCGGTGACTTTTGATGCGAAGACATTTATACCAATTATGGACTTTGGAATAGATCAGCATATTCCTATTGGAGGGGAATTTCGGTTTATTGACAAAGACAATATCGTATCGTCGATTGCAATAACTGCAAATAGTAAGATGTCAAATCGTGTGGCTTTTACGTTGTACGTTGGAAATATTGATACAAATTTTTCTGTATTAAGATCCATTTTCCCCTTATTATTACTGTCGGGTTGCTGTATAATTGGTATTGTTTGGTTGTATTTGATGACCTACAGTAGTTGGATAAAGCAAAAAAGAATGGCGGAAATGGCTTCTGACTTTATTAACAATGTCACCCATGAATTCAATACACCACTGACAACCATACGAATTGGTTTAACTAACTTGGTGGTAAAGGTTTCTAAAGAAGATAAACTAAAAATGGCAACAACTTTGGATACGTTGATGCGTCAGGTAAACCGTTTGGATCGATTAATTAACAAGGCTATTGATTTGAGCGTGTTTAATCAGGAAGAGGTGATTCTCGAAGAACACTTTTTGGAAGAACTTATGGTTCAATTAGAACAGGACCTAGGGATTTTAGTATCAGAAAGTACAGTAATTCAAATTTTGATGGATGAAAACGTTAAATACGTAAAGGCGCTTGTCAATCCATTTATGTTCGTCACTGCTGTAAACAATTTGGTCGATAATGGGCTGAAGTATAATAAAGAGCCAATAAAATGTATCCATATTCGCTTGAGTATGGACGGAGTAAATACTGTGATGATGACTGTACACGATAATGGAATAGGTATTTCACATAACCAACTGCCGTATATTTTTACGAAGGGATATCGGGGTAAGCAAGAAGCTTCTTCAAATGGGCTAGGTTTGGGACTTTTTTTCGTAAAGGAAGTTATGCGGATTCATCGTTGGAAAATAAACGTTAAATCAGGAACCCAGTCTGGAACAACGTTTTCGGTTTCCATACCAATAATACAATAGATGATACTAAAATATGGACATATATTGCTGATTGAAGATGATCTTGATTTAGCGACAATGCTCATAGATTATCTATCAAATTTTGGATTTGATGTTAGTCATGCTATGTCTGCTGAAGAGGGGATATCCTATTATGAGATTAATAAATATGATATCCTTATAGTAGATATACAACTTCCTACTTGGGACGGATTTCAATTTGTTGAATATATTTCACAGTTAAATAAAAACCAATTTGTACTTTTTCTCACAGCCAGACTGTCTAAAACAGATCGATTAAAGGGACTCCGTCTAGGGGGTAATGATTACATAACAAAACCGTTTGATGTTGAAGAATTGTCTCTGAAACTTCAAAATTATATTGTTAAGCAGCCTGTTGTTTCTCAATTGCAACTCAATATTGGTGACATTAAGCTTGACCGTAATTTACTTGCAATAGAATTTAATGATAAATCTCGGCAGGTTGTATCACCACGTGAATTTGAACTTTGGACTTTCTTAGCCAGCAAACCGAATATTGTATTGAAAAGAGAAGAGATCTTACTTGCTCTTTGGGGAGATAACGATTATTTTTTAGGACGAAGTCTTGATGTTTTTATATGCAAGATTAGAAAAATGCTGAAAAGATCGCGGTATGTTGCTATTAAAACTGTTTATAAGGTGGGATTTATTTTAGAGGTCGATTTCAATAATTGTCATTAACAATCGATTAACAACTTTCTCTTTTCTTTCTTTTTAATTTTACTAAAACGAATTAGTTTATCAGCTTAAGGTCGATTTCTTTGGAGGTGTTCATTCCAAAGAAATAACTAATTAACGACCAATTTTTGTATTAGTAAACCAATCATTAATTATTATTTATGAAAAGAAAGGTAATTCCATTATTTTTTACGCTTTCGGTGTGTAGCACATTCAATTTGTGGACCGAATTGAAAGCTGCGTCTAGCCACTTCAGTTTCCAACAAGAAGGTATTATTGTAGAGGGAACAGTTTTAAACAGTTCGACAGGTAAAGTTTTGCAAGGTGTTACCATTGTCGTTAAAGCAAGTGGAAAATCAACGAAAACAGATGCATCAGGCCGATATCGAATAGAAATTCCCTATAAGGATGCGGTGTTGACTTTCTCGTATATTGGCTTTCAGCCTCAACAAATTGTTGCCGCTGGAAGATCGGCGCTACAGGTTAGTCTGATAGAAGATGTAAAAGCATTAGAGGATGTTGTTGTTGTTGGATATACAACGCAGAAGAAAAGAAATGTAGTAGGTGCGGTAGCAACAATTACGACTAAGGACCTGGTGCAGAGCCCTGCTGCAAATATTAATAACATGCTCGCTGGGAGATTACCAGGACTGGTCGTCAACCAATATGCTGGAGGAGAACCAGGGGTAGATCGTTCAGAATTATTTATTCGTGGTAAGTCAACTTATGGCAATCAATCACCCATTGTAATTGTAGATGGAATTGAGCGTGATATGAGCTATTTGGCCCCAGACGAAATTGAAACGGTTTCCATTTTGAAAGATGCAGCAGCTACAGCGCCATATGGAATTCGGGGAGCAAATGGTGTTATCGTTGTTACAACAAAACGTGGGCAATCCGCAGATAAGGCGACGGTGGATTTCAAAGCGTCTTATGGCCTAAATACACCCGCACAATTGCCGATGCTTTTGGGATCTGCAGATTATGCAACTCTCTACAATGAAGCGTTAACGAATGATGCGAAGCTATCCGGGGGAAATACCAATAACTTAAAATTGTTTAGTCAGGATGCTATAGATAAATTTAGACGGGCAAAGGGAGATAATTCGGATGGGCTAGGCTATAACTGGGACTATTTTGATTATATTTTTAGAACTGCACCTCAACATGAATACAATCTATCTATACGAGGAGGCAATGATATCGCGAAATATTTTGTGATGGGCGGTTATATGGGGCAAGATAATAATTATGACCATGTTGATTTATCTAAGTATAATGTTTCTCCTAAATTTCAACGCTATAACTTTAGATCCAATATTGATGTCAACATTACAAAAAACTTGTGGGTTAAGCTCAATTTAGGTGCCCGTATTACCAATCGAACCTCGCCTGGAACTTCTGCTAGTAGATTGATGACATTGGCGATGACACAGCCGCCGTATTTGCCCATCACTCTCGAAGCCAATAGCCAACCTTCAACACAAGCTTATCTGCTAAATAATCCCTCGGGTTTGTTGTTTGGTAATCAAATTTACCGATTTAATGTTCTTGGAGAATTGACTAGATCAGGATATCATACAGAAAAAAACACCTATCTGGAAGGGAGTTTTGCCGCCGGTTGGAATATGGATTTTATTACGAAGGGACTTTCTGTTGACGGAATATTTTCCTATGATGCAAGAGAGCAACAATGGGTCAGACGCGAGTTGGGTACCTATAGTGAAGGATATAGGGTATATCCCAATTATGCGACTTTTCAGCCTACAGATGGTATAGATTTATTTATGAATCCGCAATACTATGAGGGTACTTATAGAAATGGGAACAAATATACGGTAGATCAAACTGTTGGAAATTCATTTACACAAAGTAGTCCTTTTAATAGAACCTTCATTCAAGGAAAAATAAACTATAACCGTCTATTTAAAGATAAACACAATGTTACTGGAATGTTGCTTTTCAATCGCTCGAGCCAGTCTGTTTATGATGCGGCGAATTCAAGAGCCAGTGTTGATATCCGTTATCAAGGTATGACAGGACAGTTTACCTATAATTATCTAGAAAAATATTTGGCGGAATTTAACTTTGGTTACAATGGATCCGAAAATTTTATAGAGGGAAAACGTTATGGATTTTTCCCGGCTGGAGCATTGGGTTGGGTGGTTAGCAAGGAGAAATTTATGTCGAATACCAAAGATTGGCTAAGCTTTTTGAAGCTTAGGGCCTCGATGGGCCTTGTGGGCAATGATAAAATGCCAGGTGATGCTCGATTCGGATATCTGGCATTTTTTCAGCGAGGAGACGGTTATAGTTTTGGCGAACAGAATTTTAACAATGGACTAAGTGGCCTTCGTGAAGGGCGCCTAGCAAATGAAAATATAACATGGGAGAAATCTAGAAAAACTAATGTAGGTCTCGATATGGGCTTTTTAAAAAACAAGATGAACTTTAGCATTGATGTTTTTGAGGATTATCGTTATGACATTATTACCGAACTTGGGGCGGATGACATTGGTTTTCCAGGCGTAGTTGGTAAAGGTTCTCCGCTGATCAATATTGGAAAGGTCCGCAACCGTGGTATCGATATTGAAATGAGTTATTCAGATATGATCGGGGATAATTTCAGATTCTCTCTAAAACCTAATTTCACCTTTTCCAGAAATAAGTTGATCTACCGACAAGAGGTTCCGCGACTATATGAATACAGGCAAGCAACAGGTAAACGACTTTATGAAAATTTTGTCTATGTTTTCGATCACTTCGTTAGGGATCAAGCCGAGGCGGACAAATTAAATCAGAGTAATTTTCAACCTTGGGGAACAGTAGGACCAGGCGATGTCGTATATAAGGATTTGAACGGTGATGGTAAAATTACAGATTTAGGGGATCGTACAGTTATGGGAAATCCTAGGAGCCCAGAGATTCAATTTGGCTTACCAATATCACTCCAATATAAGGGCTTTGATTTTAGTCTTTTGTTTCAAGGAGCGTTAAATTCTTCAATTTTATTGAAAGATGCGGCTGTATGGGATTTCCCAACTTTTGATCAAGATAAACTCGGCTCGGTTAGACCAATTCATATGGGACGTTGGACCCCGGAAACGGCCGAAACTGCAACTTACCCCGCTTTACATATAGGTAATTCTGAAAATAATAAAAATAGCAATAGTAGTCTGTTTTTATATGATGCTAAATATTTAAGACTTAAAAATATAGAGATCGGTTATAATTTGCCGAAAGATCTTATTAAAAGAATTGGTTTAAATCAATTGCGCGTTTATGCGCAAGGAATGAACCTATTTACCTGGTCAGGTTTGAAGGATTTAAGTATAGATCCTGAGATGGGAAATACGAGCGGTTATTGGTACCCGATTCTAAAAGTCTACAATTTTGGAATAAATCTTAATTTCTAACCTTATGAATGTATTGAAGATGAAAAAAATACTTTTTTTTATGGCAGGTGTGGTTGCTTTTATGATCGCAAGTTGCAACAAATATTTGGACAAATTACCCGACGATCAGATCCGGGAAGATGAGGTTTTTACTCGTTATGAAAAAGTAAATCAGCTCGTTACGGATGTATATACTAAAGCGAAGAATGTCAATCAACCGATTTCGTGGTTTTATCATTTTTCGAGTGCTGCGATAACCGATGAGGCCGAAGGCTCTACAGTAGAGGGAAATATTACGAATAGATATAATACAGGTGATTGGAATATCAATGAACTACCCGGAGACAATGGTCAATTCTGGAATAGTATGTTTGACGGGATCCGTAGAACAAACGTTATTTTGGAAGGAATAAAAAAATATAGTACACCAGATGATATCCTAGAACCAGGTTCACTGCCTATGCGCGTGGGTGAGGTCTACTTTTTAAGAGCTTACTTTCATTTAATGGCTGTTCGTATATATGGTGAGATACCTTACATAGATCATGTTGTTACGGCAACAGAGAACATGAATTTCGAGCGTGAGTCAGTTCATAAAGTTATTGACAAAATTGTAGCTGATGCAACAACAGCATATAATGCTGTCCCGGAAAAATGGGAGGGGCAGAATTTTGGACGTATCGATAAAGGGGCATGTCTTGGGCTGATAGCAGAAGCACGGTGGATGGCCGCTACACCACTTTGGAATGGAGCTGCCGCAAAAGGTTATAATGGGACACGTAAGTTTGAGTCCGAATACGCTACATATGATCCTCAGCGTTGGGTGAAAGCTAAAGAGGCTGCTAAGGCAGTTCTTGAAAGTAAGGTTGCAGGTGGAAAACGTTATAGTCTTTACCAGAAATACTCAAATACCGATTTTGGAGATAGTGGTGGTCAAAACACGAGTAACTCAACAGTTTATACACGCTTATGGCAGATGTTTTATGATATGGAGGCGTTCAAAAATGAGTATGTTTTGTTTTTTACGCGCTATAAGGGTGAAGGGTGGTTTGGTGATGTATATCCGCCAAGCCGCGGTGGTGGAGCTCGTCAGATGCCCGTTCAAGAACAAGTAGATGAGTATGAGTACTTGTCGCCAGATGGCTTTGGTTACCCGATTTATAGTACCAAGGCTAAACAGGACGGGTATGATGACGCAAATCCTTATACTTCAGTAAAAAGGGATCCACGTTTTTATCGCGACATTATATTTCATGGTGCAGCATTCCGCGGCGGTAACAATAATCCATCCCAGACAAATATTGCGAGTGGTGCCGATCAGATCGGAGCGAATAATGCAACGCGCACGGGATATTATCTGAGGAAATTTTTGCAGGAAGCCTGGAATAAGAATGGCAGTGTTATCATTAGTGCGCCTCCAGTTTGGCGTTTGCCAGACTTTATTTACATTTATGCTGAGGCGGTTAACGAAGTTGATGGACCAACACAAGAGATCTATGATTTAATTAATCAGGTAAGATCTAGATCCTTTATGGCACCAATGCCTATGACAACGCTTGCTGATAAAAATTTGATGCGTGAGTACATTTACCGTGAAAGAAGGGTCGAATTCTTCTATGAGAATAAGAGAGCTTTTGATAGTCGCCTATATCTAGAGCCCAGTAGCTCGGTGGAGAAAACTAAATACCAGACCTTTACTGCATCAGGTAGTACAAATAATGAACGAAGTATAAACTACTGGAAGAATAATAATACAGCTTATCCGAAACTTCAAAATATGATTAATGGTATGAGAGCTGTTGAAGATGTAAATGGTAAAATCCAAATCGGTGATAAACGTTATAAAATGGAACGTTTCTTTGTTGAAAGTAGAGTTTTTACTGCTCCAACTCATTACTTATTTCCTATTTTAAACTCAGAGATCCAAAAATCGCCCTCATTAGGGCAGAACCCTGGGTGGTAGTATTAGTGTGATATAAAAACCGCAATCATTTGATTGCGGTTTTTTTTGTAACCATCTTGTGAAAAAGACCTGGGTAATCTACTATATTTAAATTTCTTACCTATATTTACTAATACGTTTTAGCTTTTTTGCTAATAATTTTAAGCTTAACCAAACGCTTCATTTATGTTTAATATTAAAAAACTAACAGGTAGTATTCTTTTTCTATTCGCGACGCATGCTGGAATGGCGCAACAAACCTCACCTGTTGATTTCGTTAACCCGTTGATCGGTACAGAATCGAAGTATGAATTGTCTAATGGCAATACTTATCCTGCGATCGCTCGGCCTTGGGGTATGAATTTTTGGACCCCGCAGACTGGAAATATGGGCGATGGTTGGGTATATACTTACACGGCGGATAAAATAAAGGGGTTTAAGCAAACGCATCAGCCAAGTCCTTGGAACAATGATTATGGACAGTTTTCAATTATGCCCGTTACAGGTACACCTCAATTTGATCAGGAAAAACGAGCGAGCTGGTTTTCACATAAGGCGGAAATTGCAAAACCTTATTATTATAGCGTCTACCTTGCGGATCACGATGTGACAACAGAATTGTCTCCATCACAACGGGCAGCAATCTTTCAGTTCACCTTCCCCAAAACAGACAGTGCTTATGTTATTATTGATGCATTTGATAAGGGGTCTTATATTAAAGTAATTCCGCAGGAAAATAAGATTATCGGGTATTCAACAAAAAATAGCGGTGGTGTTCCGGAGAATTTCAAGAATTACTTCGTCATTACTTTCGATAGACCATTCTCCTACAAAGCTGCTGTTAAAAGCGGAGCGATAAGTAAAGATGAATTGGAAATTCAGGACAATCACGCCGGAGCAGTTGTGGGCTTCTCTTCCTTGAAAAGAGGGGAGAAGGTCACAGCCCGTATTGCTTCTTCCTTTATAAGTTTTGAGCAGGCAGAACTTAATTTAAAAGAAGTGAAGTCCAAAACATTTCAACAGGTTGTTGACGAAGGTAAAGCACAGTGGAACGAAATCCTCGGACGTGTACAGGTTGAAGACCATAATATTGACCGGTTACGTACATTTTATTCCAGCCTCTATCGTTCAACACTTTTTCCAAGGGATTTTTCTGAAATTGATGGAACAGGCAAGCGTATGCATTATAGCCCCTACAATGGGCAGGTCCTGCCTGGCGAAATGTTTACAGATACAGGTTTTTGGGACACATTCAGAAGTTTGTTTCCGCTGTTGAATTTATTATATCCATCCATGAACAATCGCATGCAAGAAGGTTTGGTCAATGCTTATAAGGAGAGTGGTTACCTTCCGGAGTGGGCTTCGCCAGGACATCGTGCATCGATGATTGGAAACAATTCCGCTTCTATTGTCGCAGATGCCTTGATCACTGATCGGAAAGGCTATGATAAAGACCTATTATGGGAAGCGCTCAAGCATGGGGCCAATAGTGCCTATCCGAAACACTCTTCGACGGGACGCTTCGGTTATGAATATTACAATAAATTGGGCTATATACCTGCTGATGTAAAAGTAGACCAAAATGTAGCACGTTCATTGGAATATGCATACAATGACTGGTGTATTTATGAATTTGGCAAAGCATTGGGCAAACCGGAAGCTGAAACAGCTATTTATGCAACACGCGCGATGAACTATAAAAATCTGTTTGACCCAAGTACAAAACTTATGCGTGGGAAAAAAGCAGACGGATCGTTCGTCTCAGATTTTGATCCAAGTGCCTGGTCAAGAGAATATACGGAGGGAAATGCTTGGCATTGGAGTTTTTGTGTGTTCCATGACCCTCAAGGTTTAATTAATTTGATGGGTGGTAATAAATCATTTGTGTCCATGTTGGATACGGTGTTTGTTATTCCGAGTTATGAGGGTATGAAAAGTCGCGGAATGATCCACGAAATGCGTGAAATGCAGGTGATGAATATGGGACAGTATGCGCATGGAAATCAGCCTATCCAACATATGCCTTATCTGTATAATTATGCTGCAGAGCCCTGGAAAGCACAATATTGGGTACGCAAAATAATGGATAAACTTTATTTGCCTACACCAGATGGCTATTGTGGTGATGAAGATAACGGGCAGACTTCAGCCTGGTATGTCTTCTCTTCGCTGGGATTTTATCCAGTTTCTCCTGCCTCGGGCGAATATGTGATTGGTTCACCACAATTCGATAAGGTGACACTAAATCTCGAAAATGGGAAAAAAGTGAATATCCAAGCTAAACAACAGGGAGCAAATCAGGTCTACGTAGATCAACTAACTTGGAATGGAAAGCCTTATAATCATAATTATATCCGTTATAAAGATTTATTGCAGGGTGCCAAACTTGATTTCAAAATGAGCGAAGAACCGAATAAAAATAGAGGTACAAAAAAAGAAGATGCTCCATATTCCTTTAGTAACGAAAAAATAAAATAATATATTATGAAGCAATTACGTATTATATCGCTAAGTCTTATTTTTGTAATCAATTTATTTGTTTTAAATGCCTTTTCACAAAATTCAATAGGTCTTACAGTAGGAAGCTACAACATCCGTTATGACAATGACGGAGATCGTAAAAATGGTAACGGTTGGGATCAGCGATTTCCAGTAATCACTTCTTTAATTGATTTTGTGGATTACGATGTTTTTGGAGCACAGGAGGTTTTGGTAAATCAATTGGTAGATTTGAAAAAACGTCTTACTGATTATGATTATGTTGGTGTTGGTCGGGATGACGGTAAAGTTGCGGGAGAGTTTGCGCCTATATTTTTCAAAAAGAAGAAATTTAAGAAATTAAAAAGTGGCGTCTTCTGGCTTTCTGAGACGCCAGATCGCCCTTCAAAAGGTTGGGATGCTGCCTTACCTCGTATTTGTACTTGGGTGCAGTTGCAGGAAATTAATTCTGGGAAGAAATTTTGGTACTTTAATTTGCATATGGATCATGTTGGTGTCAAAGCCCGGGAAAAAAGTAGTCGGTTGGTTGTCAAAAAAATGAAAGAGTTTGTAAAAGGGGAACTAGCTATATTGACCGGTGATTTCAATGTCGATCAAAATAATGAAATTTATAACATCCTACAAGAATCCGATTTTATAGAAGATAGTTTTGATCTTGCTCCGACTAAATTTACATGGAACGGTACATTTAATGCTTTCGATAATAATCTTTGGACAGACAGCCGTATAGATCATGTATTCGTAACTCCTCGGATTAAAGTAAAGCATTATGCTGTTTTAACAGAATCTTATCGTAGTGCTAAAGAAAATAGTGAAGAGGTTAAAAAGGGGGATTTCCCTAAAGAACTTTCTTTTAAACAGTACGAGACAAGATTACCATCGGATCATTTTCCATTAGTGGTGAAAATCAAATTGTAACATTTGAAATTTATCGACTTTAATCTAATAAACTAGAGATATTTAAGGACATGACAGCTAATTTTTTAGGCTGTCATGGTTTTTTTACATGAATAAAATAATCTTAGCTATTTAAAGTCATACCTTTGTGATTCGAAATTTCGATATGTTAGGCAAAATATTTCATTTTTTAACACTCTTTGCATACCTTAATCTGTTGACCTATGAGTCTTTCTCCTCGGCAACTGGACAGGTGTTGCATGCTGGTGAGACCATTGTGGAGTATTTTTTGGATGACGTATTGGATTTGGAACCCATTCATTCTTCCCAAGAAGAAAAAGTACTATTGCAAGATGATTATCGTATATTTTCGCTCAATAGTCAAGTACTACCAATTTTTATTTTTGTTTTTGGAATCGTCTTTACGGCATTATGTTTTGCAAAAGATGATGAACATCCTTTTTATCGATCTAAAACCCTATGCTTACCAGGGTATTATCGATTCCTATCCCGCTTTAGGCCATTCTAGTTACCTCCAATAATTTTCTATCGGAGGCTGCAATAGTTTTATTTTATTTCTATCTATGGTTTGGAAGGCCTTAGGCCGCTCTTTGCCCTATACAATTGCTGTAGCTCCTATCTAATACATTCTCCTAACGACTGACTTTAAAATGCCGTAGGAGGGTTTAACATTTTACATTTTTTATCGTTTATGAAATACCAATGTTTGGCAAACACCAACGTGGATGAAAAACAACTGGGTATTCCATATGACCTTTAAAAAAAGATTATTCCCATATGAACAAATTACGAATACTGTGCCTTTTGCTTGGCGCGGTCGGGATGTTGGCCTCATGCCGCTCCACAAATGCTAATGCTGACCAAAAAGAAGAACTCAAAAATATACCCGTCGCCTCTTTGATGGTGATGGACACAACTGTTTATCAAGAATATATTGCAGATATCCAGGCCTTGAAAAACGTCGAGATTCGCTCGAAATTAAATGGTTTTCTGGATAAAATTTATGTCGATGAAGGTGCTTGGGTAAAGAAAGGACAGATTTTATTTAAATATAATAATGAGGAATATCGTTCGGAATTAGCCAAGGCCAAAGCACAGTATGATAATGCCATTGCCGAAGCACAAAAGATCAAGCTGGAAATGGAACGAACTCAAAAATTGGTTGACAAGAATATTGTGAGCTCTTCCGAATATAATTTATTGAAAATTCAATTAAAAGCGGCCAATTCTAAAATCGAAGAAGCCCGAGCTTTGGTAAATCAGGCACAGACAAGATTGGACTATACTGTTATACAGGCTCCTTTTGACGGTCGTATAGACCGTATCTTATTGAGAGAAGGCTCTTTATTGACCGAGGGTAGCTTAATTACGACGATCTCCGATTTAAGCAAAGTGAACGTTTATTTTGATATTTCTGAAAGGGAGTATCTGACACTTATGCGTGATAAGTTGGACGGTAAGGAGACGCAAAAATCGGTCAAGTTAATTTTGGCTAATGGTGAACTGTATCCACACGAGGGAATTGCCCATTTGGTAGAAAGTGAATTTGAAGCCAATACTGGATCCATTGCCCTTCGGGTTCAATTTCCCAATGCCGAGCATATCCTAAAGCATGGTGCAACAGGTAAGATTGCAGTGCCAATGCAGACAGGGCAACATACCTTTGTACACCAAAAATCAGTATTTGAAATTCAGGACAAAACATACGTTTATACTGTACAGGCAGATAGTACCGTAAAAATGACACCTTTTACAGCGGGCCCACGTGTGGGGCATTATTACATTGTGGATGGAGGTTTAGATCCCAACGCCAAGATTGTCTATGAGGGAGTACAGGGACTGCGGAGTGGAATGAAGATTAATCCAAAAATGAGGAAACTGTAGGGGAGGATAAATTATGTTTGAAACATTTATAAAACGACCCATATTGTCGTTGGTTATTTCGGTGTTTATTACACTTTTAGGGTTGTTGGCCTTATTTACATTGCCCATCACGCAATTTCCGGACATTGTACCACCTTCGGTCGTCGTCAATGCCAATTATACAGGTGCCAATGCTGAGGTGAGTACAAATGCTGTCGCTATTCCTTTGGAAAAAGCAATCAACGGTGTAGCTGGGATGACTTACATGAATTCAGTGTCTACCAATAACGGCAGCACGGTTATTCAAATCTTTTTTGAAGTTGGTACAGATCCAGATATTGCGGCTGTAAACGTACAGAATAGGGTAACAACGGTATTGGATGAACTCCCTGAAGAGGTCATCAAAGCAGGGGTAACCACCGAAAAAGAGGTCAACTCCATGCTGATGTATCTGAATGTTTTTACCGATGATGAAACTGCGGATGAAAGATTCATTTACAATTTCGCAGATATCAACATTCTAAAGGAACTGAAACGGATCGAAGGCGTCGGTCTCGCTCAGATTATGGGAATGCGGGATTACGCTATGCGTGTTTGGGTTAAACCTGATCGTATGGCAGCGTATAATATTTCCACCGAAGATGTGGTGGCAGCATTGCGAAAGCAGAATATTGAGGCTGCACCGGGGCAAACAGGGATTAGCTCGGATAAGATGCGCAATATGCAACAATATGTGTTACGTTATCCTGGTAAATTCACCGAAATAGAGGAATATGCTAATATTCCTATTCGGGCGAATTCCAATGGTTCCATTATCCGTATTAAAGACGTTGCAGATGTCGAATTTGGCTCGTTGGACTATGAAATGGTTTCCAAAACCGATGGTCGGCCTTCAGCTTCCATTATGTTGAAGCAATTACCAGGGTCAAATGCACAGGAGGTTATTCAACGTGTGAAAGATCGCATGGCAGAATTGAAACAGACACAATTTCCAAGCGGAATGACCTATACAATGGGCTATGACGTATCACGTTTCTTAGATGCTTCGATTTCTTCCGTTATCAAGACCTTACTGGAAGCCTTTCTTTTGGTTTTTATTGTTGTATTTATCTTTTTACAGGATTTTAGGGCGACTATTATTCCTATTTTGGCTGTCCCGGTCTGTTTAATTGGGGCTTTATTTTTTATGCAGATGCTCGGTTTCTCGATCAACTTACTGACCTTATTTGCACTGGTACTGGCAATAGGTATTGTGGTCGATAATGGTATTGTGGTCGTCGAAGCTGTATACGCAAAGATGGAAGAAGAACATTTGCAGCCTATGGAAGCTACATTGGAAGCAATGAAAGAAGTCGGTGGCGCTGTTGTGGCTATTACACTTGTCATGTCTGCGGTATTTGTTCCGGTTGCCTTTCTATCGGGGCCAGTAGGGATTTTTTATCGTCAATTTTCATTGACGCTCGCGGCTGCCATTGTTATTTCAGGTATCAACGCGTTGACATTGACACCCGCTTTATGTGCGCTTTTCTTGAAATCGCCTCACGATCGCAAACCATCGAATAATTGGCTCGATCGTTTCTTTAAAAAATTCAACGCAGTTTATGATAAGACAGCCTTTGGTTACAAGGGGATTTTGGTAAAAACAAGTGCACGGCGCGGATTGACCTTGCTTTTACTTGGCGTTTTCTTTGTCGCCACCTGGGGAAGTAGCGCGATCTTACCTTCGGGCTTTATTCCAACCGAGGATCAGGGAATGATTTATGTCGCTGTAACCACACCTCCTGGAGCAACGGTGGACCGTACCGAACGTGTTTTGGATAAAATTGACTCTGTATCACGTCAGCTTGATATTGTGGAAACCGTTTCTACATTATCGGGATATAGTATTATTACCGAAGTGTCCGGCGCTTCCTACGGGATGGGGATGATCAATCTGAAGCCCTGGAAAGAGCGAGATCAGACAGTAGATGATGTCATTAAAGATTTACGCGAGAGAACCAAGGACTTTGCCGATGCGGAAATTGATTTCTTTCCTCCACCAACAGTTCCAGGCTTTGGTAACTCATCAGGTTTTGAACTACGTCTATTGGACCGTAGTGGTAATGAAGATCTCAATAAGACGGCCGAAGTGCTGCGGAAGTTTATGGACGATATGGAAAAAAGTGATGTTCTTCAGGATATCAACTCCAGTTTTGATGTGAACTTTCCACAGTATATGCTGAAGGTGGACTACGATATGGCTGCAAAAAAAGGAATATCGGTGGAGAATGCCATGAATACGCTGCAGACCTTAATGGGAAGTCTTTATGCGACAAATTTCATCCGTTACGGACAGATGTATAAGGTCATGGTACAGGCTGGTCCCGAATATCGCCAAAGACCAGAAGATGTATTACGTTTATATGTGAAGAATGAGACGGGTGAGATGGTACCATACAATGCCTTTATTTCGATGGAAAGAATTTATGGTCCTGAACAAATTACCCGTTACAATATGTTTAGTTCGGCCATGATTACAGGACAATCCTCAGCAGGCTTTAGTTCTGGACAAGCGATCGAAGAAGTGGAAAAAATAGCGTCATCTCTTCCTCAAGGTTATAGTATCGAATGGTCTGGTATGACTCGGGAACAGAAAATCTCTGGAAATCAGGCTTTGTATATTTTCGCACTTTGTCTTCTGTTTGTTTATCTGTTGTTATGTGCACAGTACGAAAGCTTCTTATTGCCGTTACCAGTTCTGCTCTGTCTTCCGGCGGGGATCTTTGGTGCTTTCATTTTCTTGAAGGTCTTTGGATTGGAAAACAATATCTACGCGCAGGTCGCATTGGTCATGCTGATTGGTTTGTTAGGTAAAAATGCGATTCTGATTGTGGAATATGCCAATTTGAAATATAAGCAAGGAATGGATATCGTGACAGCTTCGATCGAAGGAGCAGTTGCCCGCTTACGCCCGATATTAATGACTTCCTTTGCTTTTATTGCAGGTTTGATACCCTTGATGATGGCCAGTGGAGCGGGAGCATTGGGTAATCGAAGTATCGGTACTGCTGCTGTGGGTGGAATGCTCATTGGAACCATACTGGGGGTAATTGTCATCCCAGGCTTAGTGATCTTATTTTCAAAAAAAGAGAATAAGAAACAAGTTGTGAAACAAGCCTCTTTGGTTATTGCCGCACTTATTTTATTTGGAAGTTGTTCGGTTCCCAAAAAAGCTCTCCAACCGGAGAAAGTAAACGTACCGAATTCCTTTTCTAAACATCTTTCGCCAGATAGTTTAAATGTGGGAAGCCGGCCTTGGAAGGAAATTTTTAAAGATTCGCAGTTGGTTTCCTTAATTGATTCGGCGTTGCAGAACAATTTGGATATTCGTCAATCCATCCTACGTTTGGAATCTGCGCAAGCTTATTTTAAGCAACGGAAAGCCGCTTTAGGTCCTAGGGTCGAGGCCACAGTAGAAGGAGGAATACGGAAGTATGGCCACTATACTGAGTCAGGGATCGGTAATTACGATTCAAATTTCTCGGAGAATTTGAAAAATGATGAAAAATTACCCGAACCATTTATCCCAGATTATTTTATCGGACTTCGTTCATCTTGGGAGATTGATCTTTGGGGAAAGTTAAAGAGCCAAAAACAAGCTGCTTATTTTAGCTTCCTAGCAGAGCAGGAGGGAAAGCGTCTCTTGGAAACGGAATTAGTCTCTAATATTGCAACAGCTTATTATGAACTAATTGCTTTGGATCAAAAGATAAAAGTATATAATCGGAATATTGAATTGCATAAGAATGCACTGGAAGTTGTTGAAGTAAAAAAAGATGCTGGTTATGCGACTGAGCTTTCTGTACAACAGTTTAAAGCGCTTTTGGCCAATTCTAAAGCTGCTAAAGAACAATTGATCCAAGAGATAGCACTTTGGGAACACCATATAAACGGTTTATTAGGACGTTTTTATCAACCTATTGTACGAAGTACATATGCTGAAAATGCGGATTTATATCATGCAATGCATTTTGGTACACCGGATGATCTTGTCAACCAACGTCCCGATATCAAGGCTGCTTATTTGAAAGTGATTGCCTCTTCGAATAATCAGGAAGCATCACGTTTGGCTTTTCTGCCTTCTGTAGCAATAAGTCCATTTATCGGATTGCAGAGCTTTAGCTTTAACAAGTTATTTAATTTGGATAAATCTATTGCTTATAACTTATTTGGCGGTATTACGCTTCCGATATTTAACCAAAGGCAACTGAAAACGCAGTACGAGATTGCAAAAGCGGACTATGGGATTGCTTTTTTGGATTATGAAAAAATGGTTCTGAATGCTTATAATGAGGTTTCTAATGTGATTATGACGCAAGAGGCAATAGGCAGACGACGTGGTTTTGTCGATGAGCATGTTCAAGCATTAAAGCTCTCTATCGAGGCCGCACAGGAACTATTTATTGCTGGACGGGTGACCTCTTTGGACGTCGTTACAGCCCAGAAGGAGTCGCTGGAAGCCCAAATCGGAAAAGTAGAATTGGAGAAAGAAAACACGTTAAACCAGATTCTACTATACAAAGCCTTGGGAGGAGGTTGGCAATAGGTTGCCATACATTAAAAAGAAAACTATTTTTCATGCGATAAAGAATTAACTTGTTAATTCTTGGACCCTTAACTGGGTCGGGGGAAGAGGCCGTCGGGAGACGTCCTCTTTTTTGTTGTTATTTTTATGTAGTTTAGTCTACACGATGTTGAACCGAGTTTATTATGTTGCAGCGCATTTTTCTTTTTATTCTTTTTGCTCATTTTAGTCTTTACCTATCTGCGCAAGTAGATTCCGATAGTACCCGGGTTTTGCAACGATTGGAATATTTGATGGAAAATCAGAAAATTTACATCAAGAACCGTGAAGATAAATTGGAGAAATTAAAACAGGAGGCCAAAGCATTAGAAAGTAATCCTGTTCAATTTTTGAAGAAGAACTACGAAATCTTTGAAAATTATAAGAAGTTTGATTCTGACGCAGCACTTACTTATATTTTACTGTGTCAAAAGCTCGCTCCACCGAATAATGACTCCTTACAGGCGGTTATTCATCTCGATTTGGCCTGGGTGTATTCCACCATTGGACGGTATATAGAAGCTTCACAATTGTTAAAGCAAGTTGAGCCCGCTCATCTTGGCCGGGATCTCTTGGCGAAATATTACGATACCTACAGCTCCTTTTATAGTCATTACGGTCAGAGCAATAATCGATCGGAATATTACCAGGCAAGTGAAAAGTATCGTGATTCTCTGTTAACTGTACTACCAAAGTCTTCCTTGGAGTATCGTACAACCATTGCTATAAAAACACTTTTTAATGGTAATCGTGAGGATGCTAAAAAGCAATTGTTGGTCCTCTGGAATGAGAACAAAAAGGATATTGAGCAGCGCGCGCTGATAGCCTATTTTATGGGGCTCATTTACAAATATGAAAAGGATACAAAAAGTCAAATTTACTATCTTTCCATATCAGCCAGTGCAGATATTGAAATGGCTAATCGCGACAACGCATCTTTTCATGATCTGGCGCTAACGTATTACGACCAACAGGATTTCGATCGCGCTTTTCAGTTTATTGAAAAAGCCATAGACGATGCGATGTTATGTAAAGTGCGGTATCGCATTATTGAAGGTACCTCTTCTTATCCTATAATCAATGCCGCCTATCAGCAGAAAATCAGTAGCCAAAATCGGCAACTGGTAGGCTTGGTCATTATCGTCAGTATTTTATTGATTGGTGTAATCATTGGACTTGTCATTATTTATAGACAAGTGCAACATTTGAGAAGGATACGATCGGAATTATCGGCTACAAACCAACAACTTCGATCATTGAATGATGAAATAAACCAGACTAACCTTAAATTATCTGAATCCAATCATATTAAAGAAGAATATATTGCGCAATTCTTTGATATGTGTTCGAGTTATATCGATAAAATGGAAGATATCAGAAAAGCACTGTTGAAAAAAGCGACGAATCAGCAGTGGGATGCCTTACGCGAACAGTTAAAGTCAACGCAAATGGAAGAAAGAGAGGTGCAGCAACTCTATGTTAATTTTGACCGTATCTTTTTAAATCTATATCCAACCTTTGTTGATGAATTCAATGCCTTACTTCAGGAGGACGAGAAAATCTATCCCAAAAAAACTGAATTGTTAAATACTGAACTTCGGATTTTCGCATTGATTCGATTAGGGATCGATGATTCTGTGAAGATTGCAAGTTTCCTTCGATATTCTCTTCGGACAGTTTATAATTATAGAACAAAAGTGCGTAATAAGGCTGCGGGAAACCGCGATGCTTTTGAAGCTGCTGTGTGTCAGATTGCGGTGATCGACCGGGCCTAAAATGTAGGGTAATACCCGAAAATTGGCTGTTTTAAAGACGATTGTACGCTCCTGTAGGTACTTTTTAATGCTGTATTTAATTTGTAATAATCTTTATGTTAGCTGTTTGCATTTTTTTTCTGGTACTTTTTCAGTACTAGCTCTTTTTTCTCCGTCTTGGTGATCTTAGTTTTGTTTTGAGCAATGAAGCAGGGGAAACTCATTGCCATTTTGGAATAACCAAAAGATTAAACAATAACCAATTTTTTTATTTCATATGATTTACTTTACACGAAAAGTTGCCTTTTCAATGGGGCTAGCTTTCTTGTTTACTTTGGTGAATTTGGTATTTGCCCAAGACCGAGTTCAAGTCAGTGGACGTATCTTGGATGCTCAAGATCAGAAACCACTCTCTGGAGTAACCATTACACAAAAAGGAAGTAATAATGCAGTCTCCAGTAATGCAGATGGGCGTTTTCAAATTTCTGCTAGCATCGGCAGTATACTCCAATTTACGTTTGTTGGCTACGACAGCAAAGAATTACCTGCCAACAGTACCATGGTCGTCCAATTGAATTCATCAACCAATATGCTGGAGGATGTCATTGTAATCGGTTATGGTAGTGTTAAAAGAAAAGATGTCACGACTGCAATCTCTTCTGTTTCCACGAAAGACCTTGAAAAGCGACCTGTGACTAATTTTGGACAAGCCATTCAAGGTAAGGCTGCCGGCGTCACTGTTATTCAACCGAGTGGCCAGCCTGGTGCAGCACCTCAGATACAAATTCGGGGGATAACGTCTTTTAATAGTAATACCACTCCTTTATATGTTGTTGATGGAGTTCCTGTGGAAGATATTAAGTTCTTGTCTCCCAATGACATCACGGACATTCAAATTCTAAAGGACGCCTCATCGGCAGCGATCTACGGCTCGCGTGGTTCAAACGGTGTCATCTTGGTTACGACAAAATCAGGAAAAGCCGGCGAAGCAAAAATTACGCTTGGAACACAGTGGACGGCCAATGTTGTCAATAACACGGTTAAAGTTTTAAATACCAGTCAATACAAAGACTTACAGGATGAAATAGGTATGATCAATCTGCCGGAGGGATTGTTGGATCAAACGGATTGGTTCAAAGAAACCTACAAGACAGGTATTCAACAAAATCATCAAATATCCATCTCGGATGGTAATGAGAAGCTTCGTTACTATTTAGGTGGAGGGTACTTGAACGAAAAAGGAACATTACAAGGATCCTTTTTTAGACGATATAATTTTCGTGCTAATATTGATAACCAAGTTCGAAAATGGCTAAAGGTGAATGCGAATATCAATTATTCCGATAACAATGATAATGGAATTACCTCCGGATTGGGTTCTAACCGTGGTGGAGTAGTTACATCTGTAATCACAACACCTACTTACGCCCCTGTATGGGATCCAACAAATCCAGATCGATTCTATAATAATTTTTATGGGATCAACAACATTACAAGTCCATTGGAAAACTTAGCCCGGACAAGGAATAACAATAACCGCGAAAACCGTCTTGTTGCCACAGGAAGTGCATTGATTTCCTTTATGCCTAACTTAACATGGAAAACTTCATTTTCATTAGATCGAAGATCCGGGGTGATGACCACCTTTTTGGATCCTTGGACGACAGCGTGGGGAAGAAATCAATTCGGGGAAGCTTCGGATATTCGTAATACAAATACCGTGTTAACGTGGGACAATTTCTTGACGTACACGAAGAGCTTCGGAAAGCATAATTTGGAAGTAATGGGCGGTTCGTCATGGACGGATTCTAAGTACTCCAGAAGCTATATCTATGGTTCAAACTATGCAAATGGAATCATTGAGACACTTAATGCTGCAAATAAGATCTCTTGGGATAGAACAGGATCTACAGCATCCAATTGGGGGATTATGTCCTATTTCGCACGCGCAATGTACAATTATGATGGCAAGTATTTATTGACCGCAAATATGCGTGCCGATGGTTCTTCCAAGCTAAGTCCAGAACGACGCTGGGGCTATTTTCCATCGGTATCGGCTGCTTGGAGAATCTCTGCTGAAGATTTTATGAAAGATGTAACCTGGATAAACGACTTAAAAATCCGGGGGGGATGGGGACAGACAGGTAATCAATACGGATTAGGCGATTATGCTTACCTGCAATTGAGCGGTATCCAACGTCAACAATGGTTTGTTGAGGGAAAAGACAATGCTGTACCAAATATCAATAAACCAACAATCTTAAGAGCGAAGGATTTAACTTGGGAAACGACAAGCACAACCAGTATCGGTTTTGATGTCACGATGTTGAATAATCGACTCAGCATCAGCGCCGATTACTACAACAAGGATACCAAGAATCTTTTAATGAATGCGAGCTTGCCTGCAGGACAGCAAGCAACTACAATCCAAAGAAATGGTGGAAGGTTGAATAATCATGGTTTTGAATTTGCGGTAAATTCGAAAAATCTGACCGGTAACTTGACTTGGAACACAGATTTTAATATCTCTTTCAACAGAAATAAGCTTCAGCAGCTCGACTTACAACAGGTGTATTATGATGTCAAAACGAACGATTATGTCAATGATTTTGTGGTGAAAAATGAGCCCGGAAGATCGCTTGCAGGATTCTTCGGTTATATTTCAGATGGCGTAAACCCTGAAACCGGTGAGCTCATGTATCGCGACCTGAACGGAGATGGCAAGATCTCGTCAAGCGACCGTACGTATATCGGCAATCCCCTGCCAAAGTTTGTGTATGGTATGACAAATAGTTTCTCCTGGAAAAATTTCGATCTAAGCGTATTCATTCAGGGAACTTATGGAAACGACATCTTCAATGCCAGCCGTATGGAAACAGAAGGGATGTATGATGGTCGAAATCAAACGACAGTTGTATTGGATCGTTGGCGGGTACCGGGACAGATTACCCATGTTCCTAAAGCTGGGTTTGACATGAAGAATTCAACCTATTTTGTTGAAGATGGTAGTTATTTGCGGATGAAAAATGTGTCCTTGGGCTATTCCATTTCTCCGGAAAGACTGAAGCGTATTGGTATCCATAAAATTCAGCCTTATCTATCTGTAAGCAATCTGTTTACCTTGACTAAGTATTCGGGTATGGATCCGGAAGTAAACCAATATTCGGGCGGATCCGATTCCAGAATCCAAGGTATAGATTGGGGTACCTATCCACAGAATCGTTCATTTGTTTTAGGTCTTAATATTGAGTTTTAATTGTCTGTATCATGAAAAAATATATAAGTAATGCTCTTTCTTTGCTAACCGGCTCTTTGTTTTTATTTTCTTGCTCTTTGAACCGTGATCCACTTTCAGATTATTCGGATGTGAGTCAAGGGAAGACCGAGACAGGAACGCAGATTGTTTTTAAGAATAGAGCTGAGGTTGAGACCTATTTGGCGGGGATTTATCAGCAAATGAAAGATCGGCAGGAACATTGGTATCTCGATCTGCTCCTAATCGGAGATTCCCATGCCGATAATTCCTATGCGGGAACGACGGGAGCGGAAGTTGTACCTTTCGAAAATAATTCTATTGAAGGGTCTAACTCGGTTGTTGACCGGGATTGGGGAAGATATCTGGAAGATGTTGGACGTGCAAATCGATTGATCATTTACGTTGATAGTGTTGCTGATAAATCCTTGAGCGATACGGATATTAGAACGTATAAGGCACAAGCTAAACTATTCAGAGCATTGGCGATGTTTGATATGGTCCGTATATTCGGATCTATCCCTGTCATTACCACAATTGCACCCGATATTACAGGTGACAATGTCAATGAAGTTTATCCGCAATATTTTCCAAAACAAGCCACAGAAGAAGAAGCCTATAAGCAGATCGAAAAAGACTTGATGGACGGATTGGCTGATGCACCAGCCAACAATAATGGGAATAAGACTTTATTTACCAAATCCGTCGCACGAGCGATGCTGGCAAAGATCTATGCCGAAAAACCAATTCGCGATTACGCTAAAGTTATCCAATATGTTGACGCATTGACTGCGGATGGATTTGATCTGAATACCAATTACTCAGATCTATATGCAATGAATGCAAGCAACACAGATCTTGCACAGCGGAATACGAAAGAATCGATTTTGGAAGCACAGTTTACTTCGGGTGGAGGTAATTGGGCGACTTGGATGTTTGGAAGGGATTTGTCCAATTATGATAATAACTTCACATGGGCCAAATGGATAACCCCATCTCGGGACTTGATTCAAGCGTATACGAATGAAGGGGACCAGGTTCGTTTGGGGCAATCTATTGTTTATTATTCCACTACTTGGAGCAACTATTATCCGTCAAACCATTATCCATTCATGTTTAAATTACGTTCTGCATTTAATAGTATTGTCAAGCTTCGTTACGCAGACCTTTTATTGTTAAAAGCGGAAGCATTAATTCAGCAGGGATCAGATCTATCTGGAGCGGCAGACATTATTGACAAAATTCGCACCCGTGCTAAATTGCCTAAAATATCCGCTGCCGTACGTTCAAATAAGGATGCTTTATTAGACGCTTATTTGAAAGAACGTCGTCTTGAATTGGCCTTCGAAGGACAACGATGGTTTGATCTCGTGCGCTTAGATAAGGTGGAATCTGTCATGAATGCTGTTTATGCTAAAGATGCTGGAAGAAAGGCACAGGTGTATCCCTTCACGAAGAACTCTTACCGTTTACCAATTCCGCAACCAAAAATTGATCAGAATCCTAATCTAGTTCAGAATCCGGGGTATTAACTGATTTAACAACGGAAATCCTCATTTGATGGATGGCGAAAAATTTATTAACAGATGAAACGCAATAATAAAAAAACTATGATATATACATTCTTGTTGTCCTGTCTAGTGACGGCAACATCTTGTAACCGTGACAGCTATACACCTTCACAAGGTGATGAAATTAAAAAAAGTGGTGATGTTACCATTTATACGACGACAGGCAGTCGGTCTTTGGATTTTGGAAAACGCTTTGTTGATTTCAGTTCCAAATTTAACATGTCGCCCAATACAATTACGCTAGATCCAGCTAAGAAATTTCAGACAATGGACGGCTTCGGTGCAGCAGTTACAGGGTCTACCTGCTATAATCTGATGAAGATGAGTAAGGAAGATCGAACAAAATTTCTTACGGAGACTTTCTCAGATAAAGATGGAATGGGAATGAATTACATCCGTATTGCTATTGGATGTTCCGACTTCTCTTTGAGTGAATATACCTGCTGGGATAAGGAAGGAAAGGAAAATTTTGGACTACAGTCGGAAGAAACACAATATATCATTCCAGTGCTGAAAGAAATACTTGCCATCAATCCATCCATAAAAATCATGGGCTCCCCATGGACTCCACCGAAATGGATGAAAGTTAACAACTTGACTGATTTAAAGCCCTTTGATTCGTGGACCAGTGGTCAGTTAAATCCAAAGTATTATCAGGACTATGGTTGGTATTTCGTTCAATGGATCCAAGCAATGAAGAAAGAAGGCATTCATATTTATTCGATTACTGTTCAAAATGAACCATTGAACAGAAAGAATTCCGCTTCGCTTTATATGTCATGGCAAGAGCAACAAGCTTTTGTCAAACAAGCGCTAGGCCCACAGTTAAAAGCGGCTAACTTATCAACAAAGATCTATGCATTTGATCATAATTATAACTATGATAACATTGCTGATCAGGCTGATTACCCTGTAAAGATCTATAACGATGCCGGAGCGGCTTCATTCTTCGCCGGAGCGGCGTACCATAATTATGGTGGGGATAAGGCTGAACTTATCGATATTCATAATCAACGCCCAGATAAGGAACTGGTATTTACAGAAACATCTATTGGGGAATGGAATGATGGACGCAATCTTGAAAAACGTTTGATGGAGGATATGCGTGAAGTTGCATTGGGCACCGTCAACAATTGGAGCAAGGGCGTCATTGTATGGAACCTGATGCTTGATACAGACAAAGGGCCAAATCGCGAAGGTGGCTGTCAGACATGTTATGGCGCCGTGGATATCAGTAAGGCAAATTATAAGAATATAACACGTAATTCGCACTATTATATTGTTGGTCATCTTTCCTCAGTGGTCAAATCAGGGGCCACACGGATTGGCGCTTCTGGATATACAGCGGAAGGGTTGGTTTATACTGCATTCCAAAATACAGACGGAACCTATGCTGTTGTTCTGTTAAACGAATCGGGCGATAGTCGTAAAATTACCTTGGCAGATGGTAAACATCATTTTAGCTATGATGTACCAGCTAAGTCGGTTGTTTCTTACCGCTGGACCTATTAATTGGAGGATGATAAACCTTAAGCGCTATCACATGGATAGCGCATAAATTATGAACAAATGAAAAGATATCTCATCAATATACTATTGGGAACTGCTGCAATTACCGCAGTCAGTTCCTGTAAAAAGGATGAAAAATATACCTATCAAATAGGGGATCCTAAAATCGAATTGAAATCACCTATTTCAGCCGCAAACTTTGGGGACAGTCTCGAATTTCAGCTGCACGTGTCGGATAGTGAAGTAGCGCTGTCTACGGTTAAAGCACAATTGTATTTTACAGACGACAAGGTAACAGAAACCGTCATTCGTACCAAACAAAATGGAGATTATACTGGAAAAATTTATGTTCCGTTCCTGAAAGATATTCCCGATGGAAAAGCAACCCTTAAGTTTGTCTTACAGAATATTAGCCAAAAAATAACGGAACAATCTTTTGATATTAATCTGAGCAGACCCGACTTTCCATATTTAACTTTAGTCACAGCATCTAAGTCCTATCGTATGGAAAGGGTAGGGCGTAATCAATATGCGGCAAAAGAGAATTTTCCATTTTCGGTAAAGGGCTATATTCAAGCACCAAAAGTGGGCGCACAAGGCAATCTGATGAATTTTGGTTGGGTCAATAATGTTATAAACCTAGGGTCTACGGCTGAAATCCCATTTTCAAATTCAACTTCTGGAACCTATAGCATCGCATTTAATACCTCAACTTATCAAGCTTCACCGTTTATTATTGCTTATGCCATTAATGGAACGGTATTCAGTCGCCTTGATGATGAGCACTTTAAGGCAGAGTTGAATATGGTAAAAGGCGAGAAGGTGGTTATTGACGGAATAGAAGATCTGAAGAATTGGTGGATTGATCCGGACTATTTTACACAAGCTCCTGACGGATCAATCGCTTTCAACGGAATGAACGGTAAGTATCGCGTTACTGCGGACTTTACCTTAAAATATTTTGTGGTTGAAGCGATGACAGGTAATGATTTAGCAAAATTACAAGATGACGGAAGTGGGGCGGTTTGGATTATTGGTGAAGGAATCGGAAAACCTAAGGTATCTAGTAATCAGGTAGGCTGGAACACAGATAAAGCGCTTTGTCTGGTGCCGCTAGGCAACAAGAAATACCAGATAACTGTTAAGGCAGGAGAGTCTATAAATTCTGATAACATCAATTTCAAATTTTTCCATCAAAAGGGATGGGGCGGTGAATTTGGTGGCACAGACCTGACAACGACAAGTGATATCGTTTTTGTGGGGGATGGAAAGAATGGACGCGACTCAGGCAATCTTGGCATCAAAACCGGTAAAGTATTAGAGATCGGTAAAACCTATGTTTTTACATTGGATTTAACTGCAGGTAATAAGAAAGCTGTCTTGACGATTGCGACAAAATAATAAAGATTGATTTTTTCCAAGTCCCAGGTAGTTTGCTATCTGGGACTTTTTCTTTCGAATGGAATTTGTTTATTCCAAGTTTCATTTGTTATATTTGCCCAAACTCACACGGATTATCATGAGTTGACCAGTTTACAAGATAATGAAGTAATCTTCCTGATGTAAGCTGCTATTGAGAATAAAATATTCGAATGAAAATCAGACTGTTTATATGGATTCTATTACCCTTGATGCTCCTACAGAGCTTCTCAACGGTATGGCTATGGACAGTCTTCGAGTTGAATCGAGATTAT
Organism: Sphingobacterium sp. UBA7038; assembly: GCF_002494055.1. Classification (NCBI taxonomy): domain Bacteria; kingdom Pseudomonadati; phylum Bacteroidota; class Sphingobacteriia; order Sphingobacteriales; family Sphingobacteriaceae; genus Sphingobacterium; species Sphingobacterium sp. UBA7038. The sequence goes on along the minus strand of NZ_DLAV01000004.1, from coordinate 63,730 downwards.
ATCGCACGTTACGAATGTATCAATCGTTTTAACGATAATGCGCTTGCCTGTCGAGGCCAGTGTATTTTGATGAAGAAAATGCGCGAACATGAGGAAAAGGAACAAAAAAATCTTGAATTACGTATTATTGATGTTGTTTTTATAAATAATACGCAAGATTTTACGTTTAAAAACACGGCTCTTTATGAAGACACTGTGGAGCGCCTGCTTCCAGTATATAAAGAAGATTATTCCTATAATCCCATCTTTACAATATTTCACCCCCCTTTGGTTTAAATCCAGCTAGTAATTTATTTGAATAAGTAATCGATCGCTGATGATGGTTTACAGTGTAAGCTAGGGCTAGTATCGCTTTATAATTGCGTTGTGAAAATGCGTTTAGCGATGTCTTGTCAAAGTAATCAATCCTCCGATTAAACTACTTATTCAGTATTTATTTCAAAGAAACCAATATGGTTATTTGGACTACATTTCGATGTGGCTCTGAATCATTATAATGTTGATCGTGGTTAGTAATCTACTTAAAATCAACAGGATGATTTCATTTCGCTACAAAAATATATCCATTTGTCATATAGGATGCCAGCATGATTTATTTAAACCGGGCTTGCGAGTTCACGAAGTAAATCGGAAAGCTTCCTTATACATGAAATATTATAGATGAGAGATTTATTTATAAAAAAAGCGGGTTTTTATATCGCGATTATAGGTCTTCTTGTAGTCGGCTGTACCAAGGCGAAAACAGACTATGAGGCCGAACGAGGAAATACTGTTGAAGAGAATATGGAGTTTAAAGAGGTTACAAGCCTTATTTCTTCAGGGTACAATATTCATATTGAAGCCCCGGGAGGGGTATTGTACCGCGGTTATAATGATATCCGCGTGAAAATCAATAAGCAGCAAAATAATGAATCTGTAGCCGTTTCCGCAGTCAAATTGCTGCCCATCCAAACCAATATGCAAGGAATGAAAATTGTTTGTCCAAACCAGTCCGTAATGGACCATACGTTGGATGGGAGCTACTTTTCGGGTTACAGTGTGTTTACAGATGAAAGTTCTGCAGCAGCAAACTGGAGTTTGGAAATCGATTTTAAAATTGGCGATCAGACTTTCTCTGCTGCACAGCATGTAACTGTAATGCCGCAGACCAATAAAAATCGTAATATAACCACCTTTACCGGGAAAGATGGCGAACACTATTTAATCGCCTTGATTGCTCCTTGGAAACCAAATGTTGCTGAAAATAAACTGGTCGCAGGTATTTATAAATTAGACACTGCGCAATTGTCTTATACAAGAGTCAACGGATACACCTTGCAGTTAGATCCGCGTATGCCAGAACCTTCGATGGGTAACCATTCTTCCCCCAATAATAAGGACTTGGTCCAACAGGCCAACGGATTGTACCAAGGTGTTGTGAATTACACCATGACAGGCAACTGGACGTTGAATTTTATTTTGGTCAACCAAAATGGAAGGGTAATAGCAGGAACTGAGGTACCCAAAGACTTTACACCTGGGGTAGAAGGGCGTAAAAGTGAGTTATACATCGACATTCTATTTTAGAGGCTATGAAGAAAATAAGTGTTATGCTCTTTATGTTGTCTTTGGGATGGAACGTACACGGACAAAACAATCCTATTACGCGCGATACCACGAGACGTCTAGCGGAGGTTACAGTCACCGCAGCTACTAAAAGGAGGATCGAAAACGATCTAAAGATGACAGTCTCCGTGGATGAATATTTGGCTTCTGCAAGTAATATCAGCTTCATCAAACGTGGTGCCTACGCTTGGGAACCCCTACTCAATAATATGAGTAGCGAGCGTTCGATAATTACGATCGACGGGATGCATGTCTTTGGAGCATGTACGGATAAAATGGACCCGATAACCTCTTATGTAGAAAGTAATAATCTTGCTGCCATCGATATTAAATCGGGGCAGGAGGGTAATCTGCATGGCGCTACGGTCGCGGGCAGTATAGATCTAAAAAGAAGGAATACCTCGTTTGGGCTGCAGAAAAAAATTGGCGGAGCCTATCAGACAGGTTTTGAATTCAATAATAAGCAGACGTTCAATCTTGGAAATTTATATTACTCGAGCGACAAATTTGTGGCAGATGGAAGTATTGCCTTCCGGAAGGCTGGAAATTATTATGATGGAAATGACGATGAAGTACGGCATTCGCAATATAATAAATTCAATGCGTCTTTGGGCTTGGCCTATAAAACAAGTCCGCTCTCTGCCGTTAGGGTGGATGCTATTTTTGATCGGGCAAAAGATGTGGGATTTCCAGCTTTACCAATGGACCTATCCTTATCCAGAGCGATCATCACTTCCGCTACATACAAACAGTTGTTTGAAGAGGGCTTGGTAAAAGTATGGGACACCAAAGTTTATTTTAATGCTGTTGAGCACTATATGGATGATACAACCCGTCCGGAGAATTTGGTCCATATGGATATGCCAGGCTGGAGTACGACCTACGGTCTTTTATCTAAAATTAATCTGCAGAAAGATCGTTATTCTTCGGAAATACAGGTAAATGCTTACGATAATCTATCGATAGCTGAGATGCGTATGTATCCGCAAGATCGATCCAAACAGACCATGTTTGCCTATAGCTGGCCATGGGTGACCACACGATTCGCGAGTGTAGCCATTAATAACTCGTTAGATCTTTCTGATATCAGTAGACTTGTCTTTGGGGGTTCATTGGGTTTGAACTATAACTATTCGAAATACGTTGAATTCAACTGGATCTTCCATCCGGGTTCTCCACAGAAGAAAAATAGAATTCTGCCGAGCCTACATGCTAGCTATCAGTTAAATATTGGTCAGTTTGACTTTTCTCTAGGAACAGGGTTTGGGCATCGTGCTCCTTCTGTTTCGGAAGCGTATGGTTACTACATCTATAACAGTTTCGATCGTTATGACTATATCGGAAATCCAAATTTAAAAAATGAAGTTTCTTATGAAGCCAATGCCAGTGCCGGATTTAAGACCGGAAAGCTAAGCATTGGGGCCAAGGCCAATTATTTCTTTATACAAGACTACATTATTGGCCGGATTTTGAGTTTGGGTAGCCCCATGAACTATCAATCGGTAGGCGTAAAAGGCTATACCTCTTTAGATCATGCGACGCTGTTTAATCTGGCACTCAATGCGCAATATCAAATTTTGCCAGGTCTAGATTGGAAAGCTATACTTACCTATGCCAGAGGGCAAGACAATATGGGCGGAAACCTGCCCTTTATACGTCCCTTAAGTTATCAAACATCACTGCATTACCGATACAAAATGATCGGCGTGCAAACTTCAATGAACGGGGACTTTAGTCAAGTCAATTTTAGTCCTGAATACGGAGAGGACCAAACTGCATCCTATAAGATTTGGAATGTTTCGGCAGATTATAACTTCAATATTGGGAAATTAAATGCCGCGTTTCAGGTCGGTGCGGAGAACCTTTTCAATGAATACTATAGTACCTATGCGGATTGGGGAAATATACCACGCATGGGTAGGAATATTTTTACATCCTTAAAAATCAATTTTTAAATACCTTAAAACTTAAAAATAAAATGAAAAACAATGCAATTAAACTCCTGATGATCTCTTTGGTTATGGTTTCTTGTAGCAAAAGTGAAGACGTCGCTAACAGTGTTAACTTACATTTCAACAATACATTTAAAAATACAACAATTGTGCTGGGTAGTGCAGATTCCCCAGCTGCCACGACAAATACATCCGCCAGCGGACAACTGTATCAGTTTTCTGAGCTAAAGTATGTAATTAGCAATATCAGACTTATTAAAGCCGATGGGTCTGAGATCCCTTATAATGTAAATGACCTGGATAAAGGGGCTACAGTAATTGATCAGGCGAAAGCAGCAACTTTAAATTATGTACTGAGTAATATACCTGTTGGCGAGTATAAACAGATCAAATTCGGTTTGGGGGTAAAACAGGAAATAAATACGCTGGATCAACTGAGATTCCCAGTTTTCTATGCAACAGCAGGAGCGAATGATACTAAAATGCATTGGGAATGGGGGACAGGTTACCGATTTACGAAATTGGAGGGCTTTTATGGTGTTGATCATAAAGAGTTGTCTATTCACACAGGGAGTACGGTCAACGGTACAAACGGCGATGAATCCACTTATAAACAGGGCGTAGATGCTTACCGGGACATTACCTTGAATTTACCTTCCATAGTTACTGTTGGAAAAAGTATACCACAGATTAACATCAGGGCAGATTTCGATAAACTCCTAAGCGGTAAAACGAATACCATCACCTTGGGGGCCAATAATGCTACACCTAGTATTCATTCAGCAGTGGAAATGGTGAAGTTTGTTGATAATCTTGGCGGCAACGGAAGCAGCGATACAGCAGGGATGTTCACTGTTGAAGGTGTTTCTAACTAAATATGATATAAATGGCTATGATCTGGAATGCGATTGTAGCCATTTATGGAAAATACATTAGGCATAAAAGCGAACGGATGCTTTCTGCATTAGACTCTTGTTTGCATTTTGAATATTCATCAACCCTTGATAAAATTAATAGGATGAAAAAAGTCATCTTAATCCTGACCATTATAGTGATTGCTTTATCCTGTAGTAGGGATGATATTGTTGGTTCTAAGCTGGAAGATAACCCTATAGTCACTTTCAATATTCCTGCGGATTTTCCGAGTCTAAATAATGCGTTTAAGAGCAATAAGCCAACAAAATATGGTGTTGAATTGGGGGAAAAGCTGTTTCATGAGAAAAGATTCAGTGGAAATAATACGATATCATGTGCCAGCTGCCATAACCCCGCATTGGCTTTTTCCGATGGAAAAATGCAGGCGGTAGGGATAGATGATCGTGTTGGATTTCGGAATACGCCGCCTTTGCAGAATTTGGCTTTTATGAAATTTTATAATTGGGATGGCAATATACTCGAACTGGAAAAGCAACCTTTAGTTCCAATTATCACGCATGAAGAGATGAACTCTTCTATCTTGGAGGTTATCGGCAAAATTAATGGGGATTTTGACTACAAAGTATTGTTCAAGAAGGCTTTTGGCGATGAGAATATTACACCTGAACGAATTTATAAAAGCATTGGACAATATGAGTATACCCTAATTTCAGCCGACAGTAAATATGACAAGGTAAAACGAGGTGAAGGGGAGCAATTCACTATTGAGGAAGAACGGGGGTATCAGCTGTTTAAATTGAAATGTGAAAGCTGCCATGCATCAGAATTATTTACCGATCAGAGTTTTAGAAATGTCGGGTTTCCGTTAAACAAACATCCAGATGAGGCCGGGCGAGCACGTATCACAGGTATTGATACAGACTATATGGCTTTTCGGGTACCTTCTTTAAGAAATGCGGAGTATACAGCGCCTTATGGAAGTTTTGGGCAGTTCCCAACGTTGAAATCTGTGCTGGATTATTTCGACAAGGGTGTTTTGGATGCAGCTAACCTTGATCCGATTTTGAAAGAAAATGGAAAAAGAATTCCTATGACAGAAGAAGAAAAGGAAGCGATCATCGCTTTTATTAAAACATTAAGTGATCCGAAATTTGTAGGCAAATAATGCTGATTTACGAATAGAAGAGATCAACCAATTGCTTCGCTTCCTTTACATCATGTACGCGGAGAATTTGTACACCTCTTTCGAGAAGTAGCGTATTTAAAGCAGTGGTGCCGTTTAAAGCTTCCTGGGCAGTGATTCCGATTTTTTTATAAATCATGGATTTACGGGATATTCCGCCCAAAATTGGTAATTCAAAGTAATGAAGTTCATTGACACGATAGAGTAACTCATAGTTTTGTTCCACTGTCTTTGCAAAACCAAATCCCGGATCAAGAATAATATCTTTCACCCCCATACTTCTTAGCGTCGCAATGCGGTCACCTAAAAAGGTGGCTACGTCAGTTACAATATCGTTGTAATCGGTTTTTTCCTGCATATTTTCGGGAATACCGCGCATATGCATGAGAATATACGGAACTTGATATTTTGCTACCGTGGCGAACATGTTATCGTCGAGTGTACCTCCCGAAACATCATTTATGATGTGCACTCCCGCATCGATTGCCGCAGCGGCAACGTCTGCCCTAAAGGTATCTATTGATAAAATTGCGTCAGGAAATGCAGTTTTAATCGCCCGAATAGCAGGAAGAGCTCGATCCATTTCCTCCTGTGATGAAATCAATGGAGCACCTGGACGTGAGGAATAGGCGCCAATATCAAGGATTTGAGCACCTTCAAGCAATAGCTTCTTTGCTTTCTCTACCGCAAGTTCGACGGTTGTATTGTCGCCACCATCATAAAATGAATCTGGAGTCACATTGAGTATCCCCATAATAATGGGCTTTTCGAAAGCCATTAAGGTACCATCGACCAGTATGGAATGACAGGGTGAAGGCTGGAATATTTTCATCAGAACAATGCTAGGCTTGGTGAGAAGGGCTTATTTGACAACCAAAACGCCGTCGGCAATAATGCTAATATCTTTTTTAGGTTGAGTAATCTGATCTATTTCAGCCTGTGATTTACCCAGATCCTTTGCCGCATGTTGTAACGACGCTACGGAAACTTCTTTTTTCTTCGCAATACCCTCGACAACAACCGTTTTACCGACAATGTCTGCTGGCATGAAGAAACCATAGTCCTTAAAACGAACGGTAATAGGTTCTTCACCTTCCCGTTGCAAAGTCATGAAACAGCCTTTTTTCTTACATACCTCAACGACCTTACCGGCTACCTTTCCGTTGAATGCGTTCTTTTGCGTAAGTTCTTTTTCAAGCTTTGCTACTGAAATCGCATTGGACGCAGAGATTTCTTTCCCATATTTTACACCAGGTTTGGCGGCGGGAATATCCTTTTGCTGTGCCAAAGATATATTGGTAACAGCAAAGGCTAATGCAAAAAATAAAACGATCTTTTTCATGCTATTTTCTAATAAATTCAAATTTACCACTAGGGTCCAGCTTCATGACAGTAGATGATTTCCCATCTGTTGTTACGTTTCTGTCATAGGTAACAATATAGTCTACCCCATCCTTGATGGCATCCGATATTTCGTCAAAATCTTTTGCCGTTGGCTCACCACTGATATTTGCCGAAGTTGAAATGATCGGTTTGCGAAACCGTTGCAAAAGCTGTTCACAAAAAGGGTGTTTGACAATTCGAATGCCAATTGAACCGTCCTCAGCAATTGCATTGGGCGCAAGATTTTTGGCATTCGAATAGACAATTGTCAAGGGTTTTTCTGTATATTCAATAAGTTGATAAGCCACATCCGGGATTTCATTGACATAACTCGCTAATTGATTGTCGTTGTGTAAAAGGACGATCAGACTTTTGGATTTATCTCTTCCTTTTAGTTGGAAAACTTTCTCCACGGCTTCTGGATTGGTGGCATCACAGCCTATCCCCCAAATGGTATCGGTGGGGTATAGAATTAATCCGCCGTTTTTTAACGTCTCCAAGGCCTTATTCAAATCCTCACGATCTACGAATGCACTCATCTTATCTTTATACTAGTTTTAACTTTATACAGCTACATTATGATCACGTAGTGCGTCATTTAATGAAGTCTTTTTGTCTGTAGACTCTTTACGTTGACCAATGATCAAAGCGCAAGGAACTTGGTATTCCCCCGCTGCAAATTTCTTGGTGTAAGAACCCGGAATAACAACAGAGCGGGCAGGTACATAACCTTTATATTCTACAGGTTCAGGTCCCGTAACGTCGATAATTTTTGTTGAGGCTGTCAATACAACATTGGCACCTAATACAGCCTCTTTTTCTACACGAATGCCTTCTACTACGATCGCTCTTGAACCGATAAAAACATTGTCCTCAATAATAACCGGGGCTGCTTGTACCGGCTCCAATACACCTCCAATTCCGACGCCGCCACTTAAGTGTACATGTTTCCCAATTTGCGCACAAGAGCCAACAGTTGCCCAGGTATCCACCATGGTACCTTCGTCTACATAAGCACCGATATTAACGTAAGAAGGCATCATAATCACTCCTTTAGCCAAATATGCACCTAAACGAGCGGAAGCTCCAGGTACAACACGTACACCTGTGTGCTTGTAGTCTGTTTTTAATTTCATTTTATCATGAAACACAAAAGGACCTGCAGTCATTTCGCGCATATCATTGATTGGAAAATATAAGATGACCGCTTTTTTTATCCAATCATTTACATGCCATCTTGTACCGATCATCTCAGCCACACGGATTTCACCGCTATCCAACTTCATGATAACAGCGCGGATCGCTTCTGTATATTCTTTATACTCCAATAATTGTCTATCTTCCCAAGCTTCCTCAATCAATTTTTTAAGTGGCTCTACCATATTATTTGTTTGCTTATTTGAATTAGTTTATTTTGATGTACAAACTTAGATAAAGTTGCAGTTAAAAGCAACTTTATCCATGGCTCCTTGTGCTTTAAGCATATATTTATAACGGAAATATGTTAATTTACCTGGAAGGGGCCCCGATAGTTTCTGAATATAATTATTTTTGTAAATATGGCTGGAACATCAGAAAAATTGAGAATTGATAAATATTTGTGGTCAATTCGCTTATTTAAGACAAGAACCTTGGCAACAGAGGCCTGTAAGGCTGGACGAGTAAAACTCAAAGGCCAAAATATAAAACCCTCTTATGAAGTTAAGATCGGAGATGTATACCATATCCAAAAGGGAATTGAAAAAAAAGTGGTGCAGGTGACAGGTCTTTTAGACCGTCGTGTTGACGCCAAGACTGCTGTTCAATTCTACGAAGATCAGACGCCTGTAGAAGAAACGGTAGGGTTTAAATCCGTATTTCATGCTCCTGTCCTAAAACGCGATCGCGGTACAGGGCGTCCTACGAAAAAAGACCGTCGTGAGATAGATGATTTACAATCTTCAGAATGGTGGGAGAAAGAAGATGAATAAGCTCAAGATAAGTGCTGTGATAATTGCGGGAGCCCTGTTGGCTATCTCCTGTAAGTCGTATAAAAAATCTGTAAACGTGACAGAGGGCGGATTTGTTTTGGCGATCCATGGTGGAGCGGGGACGATCTTGAAAAAGAATATGACAGATTCGATGGAACAAGCTTATCGGATTGTCTTAGAGCAAGCACTTCGTATAGGCTATCAAAAGTTGCAAGAAGGTAAATCCAGTTTGGATGCCGTCGAATCGGCTATCCATGTGATGGAAGACTCACCTTTGTTTAATGCAGGGAAAGGAGCGGTTTTTACACATGACGGACGCAACGAGCTGGATGCCTCCATTATGGATGGTAAATCCTTGGCTGCGGGATCAGTTGCAGGAGTGACGACGATCAAAAATCCAATCTCAGCAGCAAAAGCGGTGATGGAACAGTCTGAGCACGTTATGATGGTGGGGAAAGGTGCCGAAGAATTTGCAAGAAAAGTGGGGCTAACCATCGTAGATCCTTCTTATTTTTGGACTAAAGCACGTTGGGATGCTTTGCAGAAAGTGAACAGGGAGGACAGTACGCAAACACAACTAGATCACGATCAAAAACAAAGCTCACGTTTAGGAATCATCAATAAGGATGCTAAATTTGGTACAGTTGGTTGTGTTGCTTTGGATAAAGCAGGTAACCTGGCCGCCGGTACATCTACAGGAGGGATGACAAACAAGAAGTTTGGACGTGTCGGAGATTCGCCAATTATTGGTGCTGGAACGTATGCGAACAATAATACCTGTGCTGTTTCCTGTACTGGATGGGGAGAATATTATATCCGCACCGTGGCTGCATATTCGGTGTCGGCTTTAATGGAATACAAAGGTGAACATGTTGATAAGGCGAGCCGGCAAGTGATCGATCGGATTGGTGAAATGGGCGGAAATGGCGGCCTGATCGCACTGGATAAAAATGGACATGTTGCTATGCCTTTTAATACTGCCGGGATGTACCGGGGTACCGTGACCAAAGACGGTAAGATAACAGTAGAAATTTATAAATAGCCAGCACAGCTGTTTTCATCATCATAATATATCCCAAGGGATCAATATAACATATTAACCCCTTGGGATAAATTTTGTTAACTATTTTTTATTGAACAGCGATTACGGCCTATACTATTTAAATTGCCGTCAGGTATTGTTCAATCTCATCAAATTGGATATCGCCATGGGAAGCATCATATAGACTTTCTTTTCCTTCAACAATCAGTATCTGAGGGGATTGATGTGTTACATTCCAACGTTGGGCAATCTCATTTGATAATGGACGGTAGCGCAAAAGATCTAAAAGATAGATTGCATAATCATGGTCTGACGTCGCAGACATACGCTCAAGACTGCGCTTAGCCATATTGCTGATACCACAAGTCGTGCTATGTTTAAAGATGGCTGCAACTTTATCAGATTGATAAAGCTCCTGTAACTGTTCCTCTGTATTTAATTCTATCCAGTTAATCATATTATAGTTCTGTAAATTTTTTCTGTTCTACTTGTACAAAAGACGAAATAGCGGAGAATATACAACTCTTTTGGTCATTGCTTGTCGAATTGAAGAAACTAGGTAAACGTATACCATCGCCAATCTCCTTATATTTGCTCACTTCATAAGTGTTTTTTTCGCCCTTATCTGTGTATTCGTAACGTACAATCTCACCGGTATTTTGATCAATGTAAAGCAAACCATCCATCTTTGAACCAAAGATAGGGCCTGACGAGCTGATAGTTGCTATCGTTAATTTTTGTCCAGCGCTGAAACTTTCCTTCTGACTTTTTAGCTGCACATTCTTCTGTCCGATCAAGGTGGGTAAAAGTAGTAGATTGAGATCCGAAAATAGCTGGTTTTTAATTGACTTTTTTAGCTCTGGCCCATCTCCAGCTATATTCCCTTCAATAAAGAGTTTATCGGCCCCTGGATTCTTAAAATTAAACAGATAGGTCACCTGATCTGTGGCGCTATAGCCGTCAAATCGACATGCTCCGGTGCTGCGATTGAACAAGAATTTTCGCTCTTCTTTTGACAATTGGTCGGAGATGGTATTTCCCTTTGCTGAGAATGCCAAATATTGCAAAGAATCCCATTTTTCCTGGCCACCAATACTTTGCCAAATCTGCTTGTTTAGACTATCGTCTTGCGCCACTAGATCCAGCTGACAGAATAACGTCAGCATAACGACCAAGAGTACATTCGATAATGTTTTCATAATCCTATTTTTTTAAGAAACAATCATCAAGTAAGCCGTATCAAAATTGATCGGGATAAACTTCATCATTGCGTCATTGTCTATAAAACTATCGATTGTTGTACATCTGATTTACAATACAATCAAAACAATTCAATAACAATTTATTCCAGTGAAAAAATAAAAATCGATTAATAAGATAACTGAATATGTTATTAATCGATTTGTATAAAATATAAGTAACTGAGTAATAAGCTGTGCTCAGTAATACTTTTCATCATTGAATGGTAGGCAAAATTAATACCAAACTAGAATTTTTTGGCAATATGAGCCATTTGTATTGCTGTAATAGCAGCTTCTTCACCTTTGTTGCCATGTTTTCCACCAGCACGATCCAATGCTTGCTGAAGGTTATCAGTAGTTAATACACCAAAAATGGCCGGTTTATTGTATTTGAGCCCTACATTGGCAATGCCATTTGCAACTGCATCGCAGATAAAATCAAAGTGTCTCGTCTCACCCTGAATGACGCAGCCTAAACAAATAACAGCATCAAAATTCTGGTTTCTGAACACAAGATCTGCTCCCGAAATTAATTCGAAACTTCCAGGAACCTCGATGACTTGGATATTTTTTTCTTGAGCGCCATGCTTCTCTAAGCCTGTAATTGCACCATTCAATAATGCACCTGTGATTTCTGCATTCCATTGTGCAACAACGATTGCAAATTTGAATGGACTTGCATCCGCAACCTGAATATGCGAAAAGTCGGATAAATTTTTAATGCTACTTGCCATAATAGGAACAAAGATAGTGATTTTAGATGGTCACAAAAAAAGAGGCTATCAAATAGCCTCTTTTTAGTATATTTTTATAATTATTCTATTATAAATGTGCTTGTACACGGCCTAATAAACCATCAATTGTTGAAGCTTCTTGGCTCTCCGGAAAATCTGTTTTAATCTTTTTGTAAGCTGTCTCTGCACTTTTGTAGTCATTTTGGGCTTCATATACAAGTCCTAGTTTTTTCAAAAAGAGTGGAGTTGTATACGAGTTGCTTGATTTTTCAGAAGCCTGCTTATAGTAGTCTGCAGCTTTTTTGTAGTCTTTTAATTCTGAATAAGCATCACCTGTTAAACCAATTACGAGTGGATCTAGAATTTGACTTCCTGTCGGAGCATATTTTTCAAGCGCTTTTGCAGCTTCATCGAATTTACCTTGACGCAAATACAAACCTCCTAAATATGCGTTTGCAATATTTGCGGATTTTGTATTGGAATATTCGTCCGCAATTTGTTTAAATCCAAGAAATGCACCATCGCCCATGATTGCTTTGCTTTGTAACGAATCAATTGTAGCAAGCTGTTCTGCTTTGTACATACGATTCGAAGCTTCTTCTGCTCTTGGATCTAGATAAAGCTTTTGATAACCAAAATAAAGTAAGATCAATACAACGATACCACCTAAAATGAACACGACACTTTTTTGGTTATCTTGAAAAAAAGATCCTTTTGAAGGTTTGAAACCTTGATTTGTATTATTTGTGTTTTTAGACATTACTAATCAGTAAAATATGGATTGCAAAAATACACTTTTCGAGCAAATTTGCAAGTGTTTTGCAAATTTTAACGTGAATTAACTTTGGTTTTCCGACTCATTCGATAGTTCAATTTCCTTATCTAGCTGTTCGTAGATGGAGTTTTTACTTTTGAATTCAGGTACAATAATTTTCATTTGATAGACAACTTCGTTTTTGTTCTGCGTCGCTAAACGCTGTTGCAATTCTCCGATTTTCATACACACCCTATCATAATTATTTTCTCTGACTTTGGCGATCATGATTTTCTCGTGGTGCGTCGGTAAGGTATTCTCTAAATCATTTAGTAATTCCTCATATAGTTTTTCACCAGGCCTTAATCCCGTGAATTTTATTTCAATATCTTCATTCGGTTTAAATCCCGAAAGGCGAATCATTTTTTTAGCTAGCTCTACTATTTTTACAGATTTACCCATATCAAAGACAAAAATTTCGCCACCTTGTCCCATTGTTCCAGCTTCAAGGACTAGTCGGCATGCTTCGGGAATGGTCATAAAATACCGTGTAATTTCTGGATGAGTAACGGTTACAGGGCCACCTTTCTGAATCTGGTCCCTGAATCGGGGGATAACAGATCCATTGGAGCCTAAGACATTGCCAAAGCGTGTTGTTATAAATTTGGTGTGAACACTTGCCCCCAATGTATTTTCCAAATGATTGTTTAACGATTGTACATAGATTTCTGCGATACGTTTTGTCGCCCCCATGATATTCGTGGGATTTACAGCTTTATCGGTAGAGACAAAGACAAATTTTTCAACCTGAAATTCTACGGCTAAATCCGCCAAATTCTTTGTTCCCATAACATTGGTCTGTACCGCTTCCAAAGGATGGTTTTCCATCATTGGCACATGTTTGTATGCTGCCGCATGATAAACATAGTGCGGCTTGAACGTGTCAAAAAGCAATTGCATCCTTTTTGTACTTCGGACGTCTGCTATATAAGTATGATAGACTTGATTTGGGAATTCATCTTGAAGGTCAAGCTGGAGATTATGTAAGGGGGACTCTGCTTGGTCACAAAGAATAATCATCTGGGGCTCGTATCTTCCCAATTGGGTTGCAATTTCACTTCCGATAGAACCGGCTGCTCCAGTAACAAGGATTCTTTTGCCCTTCGTCTGGCTTAAGATGTGGTCGTCGTTAATCTTGATCGGCTCCCTTTCCAACAAATCTTCAATTTTTATTTTCTGAATCTGATTGGGGTTAAGGTCGCCATTCATGATCTTTTTAACGGGCGGAAGTGTTAAAATATTGACGTTTTTTTCGAGCGCGACATCTGTTATTTCATTTTTGCGGTCCGAAGGGATGTTGTGTGACGCGATGATGACCTCTTCAATATTTAGTGTGTTGATGAGGTGGCTAAACTTTTGAGAAGAGTAAATTTTGGTCCCATCAATTACTTTGTTGATTTTTTGATCATTATCATCCAAGAATCCTACAATAGCATTTTTGGAACGTACATCATGGTCTAAGGTTCTTTTTACAGCAATCCCCAAATCACCAGCTCCGTAGATCAGTGTTTTTTTTCTGGAACCGTTGACTTTTTTGGTGTATAGAAAGAAAATCTTAATAATTGTTCTATATACAGTTAAAATAAGAAAGGAGAATAGGGCAAAGAAGATAATGAGTGCCGTTGGAATGTTGCGCTCGATTTCATTTGCTTGGATAACTAGTTTTATAACGAGGAGAACAAACACACTGAATGTTATCGTTGATAATATACGTATGGAATCGATGGCGCTTGTGTAACGCACGATCCCAGTATACATTTTAAAGAGATAGAACGACAAAGAACATACACCGATAAATAAAATGTAACGAATGCTAAAATCAATATCGAGTAAAAAATCGAAATTAAAATCATAATAAATGACATTTGCGAGGAGATAAGCGACGGATACACTAAAGATGTCCAATAAAAAAATGATCCACCGTGGCACTATATTGACTTTACTGAGCATGGTATTATATCTGATTAATTTAAAACAAATGTAGATAAATTTGTTTCATTCCAAAGCTGTGCCAAACCAAATTTATCTTCGTTTGATAAGATTGATTATTTGTTGTAATTTTAGCTAACGATCAATTTTACAAGATGAATGAGTTAGGAAAGCTTGCGAGTCAGGCTATGATTTCTCCAAAAGAGATGCTGTTTGAGAAGAAAAAGAATGCAAAAAGTTTATTTATTGGCATTCCAAAAGAAATCTCGCTTCAGGAAAAGCGAATTTGCCTGACACCATTAGCGGTTGCATTATTGGTAGAAAATGGGCACGAAGTAATCATTGAGACGGGAGCAGGAGCAGGAGCCAATTTTTTGGATCACCATTATAGTGAGCAGGGAGCCCGTATTGTATCTTCAAGAGAAGAAGTGTACCAAGCGGATCTGATCATCAAGGTAGGCAGCCCTGTAATTAGTGAAGTCAAGCTGATGAAAGAAAGACAGCTTTTATTATCTTCTCAGCAACCTTCACTTATGAACTTGGATGTCTTAAAGGCATTAATGCATAAAAAAATTACCGCAATTTCTTACGAATATTTAAGAGATGAGGGCGGTTGCCTAGCTGTGGTTCGTGCTATGAGTGAAATCGTAGGGGCGACGGCAACTTTAATTGCTGGAGAGTATCTGAGCAATGCATTTGGAGGCAAGGGACTGATGCTCGGCGGCGTTACCGGGGTAGCCTCGACCGAAGTTGTTATTATCGGCGCAGGGACCGTTGGTGAACAAGCTGCTCGGACGGCTTTGGCGCTAGGAGCAGAGGTAAAAGTATTTGATAATTCGATTTATAAACTTAGACGCCTACAAAATAACCTGGGTAGTCGTGTGTTTACATCTGTTATACAACCTATTATTTTAAACAAAGCCGTGATCAGTTCAGACGTTGTTATCGGTGCTTTACGAGCGCTTAATGGACGTTCCGCTTGCGTGATTTCGGAAGAGACCGTTTCTAAAATGAAACCCAATTCCGTTGTTATAGATGTAAGCATTGATCAAGGTGGTAATTTTGAGACTTCGGAGGTGACCTCTCACGATAAACCTATCTTTCGGAAATTTGATGTTATTCACTATTGTGTTCCTAATATAGCGTCTCGGGTAGCGCGAACAGCCACCTATGCCATGAGCAATATCTTCACTTCGATTTTGCTCGATTTCGCTGAACTCGGGGGATTGAAAAATGCCATTTGGAAGAACCCTGGTATTCGAAGTTCCATTTATTTGTATCAAGGTAATCTGACGAATATAGATATGGCCTCCAGGTTTAATATGACAGCAAAGGATTTAGATTTATTAGTCGTCTCTTCGTTATAAATTCTAAGCGTATCCAGCTGCTTCTTGATCTACTCCATGCAGATGTTGCATGTAAAATGGAAGGATATTTCTAGTAAATATAATTTTGCGATCTTTTTTAAATGTTATTTAAATGAAAAAAGTTTTTATGATTTTATGTTCCTTGATCTCGCTTGTTAAAGCGCAGGAGGCAATCAACCTTTATGCAGATTCTATTCCAAATGCGACTGATAAAGAGCAGGTAAATTTAGAAAAGAACGTCCCCAAGCTATTTGCCTA
This sequence comes from Sphingobacterium sp. UBA7038, assembly GCF_002494055.1. NCBI lineage: Bacteria > Pseudomonadati > Bacteroidota > Sphingobacteriia > Sphingobacteriales > Sphingobacteriaceae > Sphingobacterium > Sphingobacterium sp. UBA7038. The sequence continues at coordinate 47,376 of NZ_DLAV01000004.1, read as the reverse complement.
TACAGCAGATAAAAGTGTCGATAAAAATATCGCCGTACTGGTTATTCCTGGGGGCGGGTATGCTCATATCGCAATGGATCATGAGGGACATGCCGTTGCTAAAGAGTTGGTGAAAAATGGGTATTCGGCATATGTTTTGCAATATCGATTGCCTTCGCCGAATATCATGCGTGACAAATCTATAGGGCCTCTTCAGGACGCGCAGCGGGCAATGCAATTGATCAGAACCCTGCACCCCGGACTTCGAAAGGTGGGGGTTATCGGATTTTCCGCAGGCGGACATTTGGCTTCCACTTTAATAACGAAGTTTAAGAAAGACTATATAGTGAATCCTTCACATGTATCCCTAAGACCTGATTTTGCTGGATTAATTTATCCTGTAATCTCTATGCAAAATGATATCACACACAAAGGTTCGCGTATAAATCTCATCGGAGAAAACCCTTCAGAAGACCAAATCAACCTTTTTTCTTCCAATTTGCAGGTATCTCCTGAAGTTTGTCCGGTTTTCTTTGTACATGCCAAAGACGATACAGCTGTACCGATAGAAAACAGTTATAGAATGATTGCTGCTCTGGACAAGTCAAAAGTACCCAACAAGCTTTATACCTTTGAGCAAGGGGGACACGGTTTTGGATTAATTAACAAAACTTCGGATAAGTTATGGTTTGACGCATTTTTATCTTGGCTTGATACACAGGACTAAGCTATGCAATTAATGGTCAAAAGAGATCCAGTGGGATATTGTTAGGTCAACAGCCTGTTGTTTTTGTGGAATTATTTGCGATGTAATAATCGCATGTAAGTTAATCTCATTATTGCTGACGACGATTTCATAATAAAAACCTCTGAATCGGACATCTTTCACAAAAAAAGTAGACTGCTCAGCAGGACTGATTGAGATCCATTCTTGATGTATCGCGATTGGTTTTTCGCTTGCTATGCCTAAATTTTGAGCTTGCTCAACCTGTAATATATTGCTTTTTGCCAATAATTGGGCAGTATAAGGGTGCGATGGATTGCTGTACAACACATGTGGGTTGTTTTGATCCAGGATTTTGCCAGATTTCATCACAATAAGATTATCTGCCAGGGCAAGTACTTCCGTCGGATCGTGTGAAACTAAAATGACGGTTAGCCCGGTTTCTTTAACAATATCCTTGATGTCCTGTTGTAAGGTATCCCTAAAAGAGGCATCGACCTGATTGAATGGTTCATCCATAAGTAAGACTTCAGGCTCGTTGATTAGTGCACGACAGATTGCGACGCGTTGTTTTTCTCCGCCACTGATGTCGGCTACTCTTTTTTTAGCGAGGTGATCAATCCGTAGACGTTGTAATATTTCCGCAGTTTTGTCTTGTTTGCGTTTGATATCTGTGTTTGGCAATTGGGAAGCAACATTATCCCATACATTGGCATACGTATTCAAATCGTCAAAGCCTTGCGAGACTAATTTCATGGCATCATGTCCGGGGATCAGCTTGTCCTTGCGCGTCGGGACCTGCCAACCTTTATAGCGCACAATGCCACCAGTTGGTTCCAAAAGACCGTATATAAGTCTAAGCAAGGTACTTTTTCCACTACCAGATTCACCAATGATCGCTGTTATTTTTCCTTCGTCGATATCGAAAGAACTATTTTCAACAGCAAACTGCATATTGTTCTCATGAAAGGAAAAGCTCAAGTGTTCGGCATGTATAGCCGCTAATCCGGGCACATGGATATCAGTTGGAATATATTGACAAGAGGATGAATGAGCCATAGTAGGGAGTCGAAAAAAAGGTAGTTAACGAATAGAAATTTGACGTGTTGTTGCATCTAGGATGCTAATATGTATCTCTTTTGCTTCTTCAGGAAGTAAGTTGGGGATTTTCTCCGGCCACTCAACAAAGCAATAAGCACCGGAATAGAAATATTCCTCATAACCAAAATCGAATGCCTCCTGTTCATCTTTAATGCGGTAAAAATCAAAGTGATATACGGGGCCAGCTGGAGACTCATATTCATTAACAATGGAGAATGTTGGACTAGATGTACTATCTTGTACATTCAATTGTTTACACAGGTGTTTTACAAAAGTTGTCTTTCCTGCTCCCATGGAACCATATAATAGAAAAATCCGGTCCTTTGGAAAACTATTTAAAAGTGTCTGAGCCGCTTGAGATAGATCTGCTGTGGTATTTACAATAATTTCCATGTTGCAAAATTACTATTTCGGTAGGTATGTCGCAAAGGGGATAATCATTTCTTCCAGCGATATTCCACCATGTTGGAATGTTCCATTAAAGTAATTGACAAATTGATTGTAGTTGTTAGGGTAAACAAAATACGAATCTTCTTTGGCAAAAACGTATGTTGAACTTACATGAAGTTTAGGCAGCTGTGCCTCGTGGGGATTTTTGATAGCAAAAACATCTTTGTCAATATAGTTCAGGTTTTTCCCTTGCTTATATCTCAAATTTGTATTTGTGTTGCGGTCACCAACTATTTTACTTGGTTTTTTTACCCGGATCGTGCCGTGGTCGGTTGTAATGATCACACGAACTTTCTTTTGAGAGAGCCATTTTATAACCTCTAATAAAGGTGAGTGTTCAAACCATGACAATGTAAGCGAGCGATATGCCGCTTCATCGTTTGCTAATTCACGAATCATAGAGCTGTCTGTACGTGCGTGAGAAAGCATGTCAACAAAGTTATACACCAATACATTCAGTTGATTGTGCATCAAATTACCAAGATTGTCTAACACATCCTTTCCTTGTTCCAGGGTCAAAATTTTCGTGTAGGAGTGTTTTATGGACTTGCGGTAAAGTCGTTTGATCTGATCTTCCAAAAATTTATCCTCATATAAATTCTTGCCGCCTTCATCTTCATCGTTTTGCCATAATTTCGGAAAGCGTTTTTCCATTTCCAGTGGAGTTAAGCCACTAAAGATGGCATTTCTAGCATATTGTGTTGCTGTTGGTAAAATACTGTAATAGGTTATCTCCTCCTCAAGTCTAAAATAATCGGTAATGACCTCATTGATAATTTTCCATTGATCGAAACGCAAATTGTCTATTAGAAAGAAAAATGTCGGAATATGATCTTCTATGGTCGGAAATACCTTCTTCTTAAATAGCTGGTGGGATAGAATGGGCGCGTTTTCGGGACGATTAATCCATTGTATATAGTTGTTTTCAATAAATTTTGAGAATTGCATGTTTGCTTCGGATTTTTGCATCGTCAGAATTTCATGCATATTGTTATCTTCAAGCTTTTCGAGAGACAATTCCCAGTAGACCAATTTTTTGTAGACTTCTGACCATTGATTGAAATCCAAATTGTCATTTAGAATCATCCCTAAATTGCGGAAGTCTTGTTGATAGGCCATGGATGTTTTCTCATTGACAAGACGCTTGTTCTCCGTTAATTTTTTAATTGTCATCAAGATCTGCTTGGGGTTGACCGGCTTGATCAGATAATCATCTATTTTGGAGCCGATGGCATCTTCCATGACATGTTCTTCTTCGTTTTTTGTAACCAGAACAACAGGGACAGTAGGGTTGATCGATTTGAGTATAGCAAGTGTTTCGAGCCCGGTTAGCCCAGGCATATTTTCGTCTAGGAAAACGAGGTGGAAAAAACCATTCTTAAAGGCTTCAACGGCATCATTTCCATTGTTGACCGTGTCAACTTTGTAACCTTTGCTTTCTAAAAATAATATGTGTGGTTTTAGAAAGTCAATCTCATCGTCAGCCCAAAGGATATGTGTTTTTTGCATCTTGTTATTATATGTCTATTAGTAGAGGGGAGGATCGGATTTTCGATCTCATGCTAACATAAGCAAATATCGTGCTTTAGATTTTATTTTTAACATTTCTTAACGGTGAACTAACTATCTTTGTTTTAAGTTTATACTAGTGTTACCCAAGGCTTCGTAATTAAAGCGCTCGGTTTCATAATTTATAGTGTTGATGATCGTATTAATTTGTCGCCACGTTGAACAAAAATAAAATTATTAATGATCCGGTATATGGATTTGTCGCTATTCCTACAGGATTGGTCTTCGACTTAGTGCAACATCCTTATTTTCAAAGGCTCCGCTATATTAAGCAGGTGAGCATGACGCATCTTGTCTATCCCGGAGCTTTACATACTCGTTTTCAGCACGCCATAGGGGCGATGCATTTGATGTCAATGGCTTTGGAAACTTTGCGGAGTAAAGGTGTCATCATTTCTGCGGATGAAGAGGAGGCTGTTCTTTCGGCAATTTTACTGCATGATATCGGTCATGGTCCTTTTTCCCATTCTTTGGAGCATAGTTTGATTGAAGGAGTTTCACATGAGTTATTGTCCTCCCTGTTGATGGATCGTATCAACCAGGATTTGGACGGAAGGTTAAGCTTGGCAATTACAATCTTTAACAATAAATATGAACGCAGATTTCTCCATCAATTGGTGTCGAGCCAATTGGACGTTGATCGAATGGATTACCTCAATAGAGATAGTTTTTTTACCGGTGTATCGGAAGGCGTGATCTCATTTGATCGTATCATAAAAATGCTCAATGTCGTGGCGGATGAAATCGTGGTGGAATATAAAGGGCTGTATTCTGTGGAGAAATTCCTGATTGCACGACGGCTCATGTATTGGCAAGTCTATTTACATAAGACCGTTATCGGTGCTGAACAATTATTGATTAAAATTCTGCAGCGGGCAAAATATTTAACGGCTACTGGTCATAAGCTCTTTTCTACCCCGGCTTTTCATTGGTTTTTAAGCCAGCAGGTCAACAAAACTAATTTTTTGGATGATCCGTTACATTTGGATTGGTTTACTCGTTTAGATGATACGGATATTATGTCTGCGATAAAAACATGGGAACATCATGAGGATTCTATTTTAAGTACAATGTGCCAGCGCGTTATGAAACGTAATCTATATCGCTCTGTCATGAGCAATAAACCATTCTCGCCAGCATATGTAGATTTAGTGAAATCGAAAGTACAAGCTGAGCTGGGTGTGGCTCAGGAGGATATTCATTATTATGTATTTATGCAGGAAATTCAAAACCGTGCCTATAATTCTTCCAAGGATCAAATAAAAATATTATTGAAATCCGGTGAGCTCGTGGATATAACAGAGGCTTCTGATCTAGGGAATTTAGAAGCACTATCGAAAAATGTGGCTAAATACGCCTTATGTTATCCAAAAGAGGTGGGATATGTTGCAATTACTTCCATCAAGTAGTTATTTTTTAATAAAAAAACATAGATTTGTACCATGCAATTTACTGCTCAACAAATAGGGACATTATTAGAAGGACGGATTGAAGGAAATCCAGAAGTTACTGTAGGTAACCTTGCCAAAATTGAGGAAGGTAAAAAAGGCGATCTTTCTTTTTTGTCAAATCCAAAATATGAGCATTTTATTTATACTACTGACGCCTCGATTGTAATTGTGAATGAAGATTTACAATTGACCCAAGCAACTAAGCCGACTTTAACGATCATACGGGTGAAGAATGCATATGCTGCTTTCTCTACTATTCTGAATATGTATAATGAGTTCCGTCTTGACAAAAGCGGACGTGAGGAGCCTCATTTTATACATACTGAAGCGGAGATCGGCCAAGGAGGTTATATCGGTGCATTTGTATATATTGGACGCGGAGCTTCCATTGGAGATAACGTGAAAATTTACCCACAGGTCTATATTGGCGATAAAGTAACGATTGGAGATAATACAACACTCTATCCAGGGGTGAAGATTTATCATGATTGTAAGATTGGGAAAAATGTCGTCGTACATTCTGGTGTTGTGATCGGATCGGATGGATTTGGATTTGCACCACAAGAAGACGGAACATATAAAAAAGTACCTCAGATTGGTTATGTGCAAGTGGAGGATAATGTTGAGATCGGCGCCAATACAGTAATCGATAGAGCAACAATGGGTGCTACAATCGTGCGTGATGGTGTTAAGTTGGATAATTTGATTCAAATTGCACATAATGTTGATATTGGAAAGAATACTGTGATCGCAGCGCAAACAGGTATTTCTGGTAGCTCAAAAATTGGAGAACATGTGGTTTTAGGAGGCCAGGTTGGGGTTGTTGGTCATATTGTTGTTGCAAAGGGCTCTCAAATCCAGGCGCAATCAGGAGTGAATAGATCGATTAAAGAAGAAGGTAAAAAGTGGGGCGGTACACCGGTGATGCCTTATCAGCCCCAATTGCGTTCTAATGTGATTTTTGCACGCCTCCCTGAGTTGGAAAAACGAATCCAAGAGTTAGAAAAGTTAGTAGAAAAAAAATTGAAATAATTATTTTTCATTGAAAATAAACTGTTCTTTAATGGTGATGAAATAAGCATTCCAGGCACGGCTATGGCAACATCGATGTAGCTTAAGGGATAAATGTTTTGTCAAAAGAAGTTTTGATTTAAAAATATGTTATTAGAAATGAATGTAAAACAGCGAACCATCAAAAACGAGGTTGAAATTTCGGGGGTAGGTCTTCATACAGGGAAAATTGTATCGATGACGATCAAGCCAGCTCCGGAAAATCACTGGTTTAAGTTCAGACGTGTAGATTTAGCGGGACAACCAGAAATTTTGGTTGATGCGGATAATGTGACGGATACCTCCAGAGGGACGACAATAACGCAGAATGGAGCAAGTGTGAGTACAATTGAACATTTGATGGCATCGTTAATTGGTTTACAAATCGATAATGTGCTGATTGATATTGATGGCCCTGAAATACCCATACTCGATGGTAGCTCAGCTATTTTTGTGAAGTTGCTGGAGGAAGCGGGATTTGAAGAACAAGATGCTGACCGGGATTATTATGAGATATCCAATAATATCCATTATGCAGAGCCAGATCGCAAAGTTGAAATACTGGGTATGCCGATGGACGGGTATCGTTTGACTTGTATGATCGATTTTAACTCGCCGGTGTTGGGAAGCCAACATGCCGCAATAACATCGATTGAGGACTTTAAATCAGAAATAGCCTCTTCACGTACGTTTTGTTTTTTACACGAATTGGAAATGTTGGTTGATCATGGCCTAATTAAAGGTGGTGATTTGAGTAATGCAATCGTTATTGTGGATAAGGAGACTTCTCCCGAGGAATTGCAGAAATTAGCGCATCTTTTTCATAAAGAAACCGTTGCAGTTGCTAAGGAAGGAATATTAAACAATAATCAATTGCGTTACCAAAATGAACCTGCTCGACATAAATTGTTGGACATGGTTGGAGATTTAGCACTTGTCGGAAGACCTTTGAAAGGGCATATTATGGCTGCACGACCAGGTCATGCAGCGAATGTGGCTTTTGCAAAAAAGATAAAGGAGCAGATCAAAAAAGATAAAACACGTAAAAAAATTAAAGTTTACGATCCCAATATGCCTGCATTATACGATACAGTAGAAATCATGAAGATTTTACCGCATCGTCAGCCCATGCTTATGGTCGATAAAATTCTTGAGTTGACGGAAACACATGTGGTGGGTTTGAAAAATGTTACCATGAACGAAGATCTATTTATGGGACATTTTCCTGGTGCGCCATTATTTCCCGGTGTTTTGCAGGTAGAGGCTATGGCACAGACAGGAGGAATTTTAGTGCTGAAGACGGTCCCTGATCCAGAGAATTGGTTGACCTTATTCCTTAAAATTGAAAATGCACGTTTTAAAGCGCAGGTAACTCCAGGGGATTCTGTTATTTTTAGATGCGACTTGATGGAGCCGATCCGAAGAGGTATCGCAAAAATGAAAGGTGTGGCTATGGTAGGAGAGAAAATTGTGTGCGAAGCGGAGCTTATGGCACAGATCGTAAGAGTAAATAACAACTAAAGTAGTATAGATGATACAGCCATTAGCTTATATTCATCCGGATGCAAAAATTGCTAAAAATGTGGTCATCGAGCCATTTGTAACCATTTATAAAGATGTCGTCATTGGCGAAGGCACTTGGATAGGATCAAATGTGACGATCATGGATGGAGCTCGAATTGGAAAAAACTGTAAAATATATCCCGGTGCAGTAATCTCTGGCGAACCTCAAGATTTAAAATTTGATGGTGAGATTACGACAGCCGAAATTGGAGACAATACAACCATTCGTGAGTGTGTAACAATCAATAGAGGAACTAAGGATAGGTATAGAACGGTCATTGGAAAAAATTGTTTGATCCAAGCGTATAGTCATGTTGCACATGATTGTGAAGTAGGTGATAATTGTGTTTTTTCGAACAACAGTACACTTGCTGGACATATTACAGTAGGCGATTATGTTGTACTTGCTGGGATGGTCGCTGTTCACCAATTTGTTAAAATTGGTTCGCATGCATTTGTTACCGGTGGTTCATTGGTACGTAAGGATATTCCACCTTTTGTTAAGGCCGCACGTGAACCGATTTCTTATGCGGGTATTAATTCTGTTGGATTGAGAAGAAGAGGATTTTCGGAAGAGCAAATTGCCGAGATTCAGAATCTTTATCGCATTCTTTTTGTTCAAAACAGAAATCTGGCTAAAGCAATAGAAATTATAGAAGCTGAATATCAGGCAACGGAAATCCGTGATGAAATTTTGGATTTTATTCGAAACTCAGGCCGGGGTATCATGAAAGGATTCAATAATAGAGCGATGTAGTCGCTTTGTCGATTCTAGTGAATTTGAAAATTACATTAAAAGATATTGGTAGGAGGTATAACAATGAATGGATTTTTAGGCATATAAACTATACCTTCGAGTCCGGCAAGAGTTATGCCATCCTTGGCCATAATGGTTCCGGAAAGTCCACTTTCTTAAAAGTGCTTTCAAGTAGTTTGACACCCTCAGCGGGTGAACTGATCTACACCGATGGAGACCAAGTCCTGGGTGTGGATACGATATATCAGCAGCTGTCTCTCGCAGCTCCTTATGTTGAACTGATCGAGGAATTTACCTTAAACGAGCTGATTGATTTTCATTTTAAATTTAAAAATTATCTTCCTTCTTTTGATAAAGCAACTGTTGTAAAGCTATTGGGATTGGAACTTGCGCTTGACAGAGAGATCCGTTTTTTTTCATCAGGTATGCGTCAACGTGTCAAGCTAGCGCTAGCTTGTTGTTCTGCATCTGCCTTGGTTTTGTTGGATGAGCCTACAAGTAATTTGGATAGTGCGGGTGAACAATGGTATCTTCGTTTAATTGAGCGTACAAAATTGGAGTCTAGATTGTTTATCGTCTGTTCGAACCAAAAAAAAGAGTATGAATTCTGCGATGAAAGTATTTCTATAGTCGATTTTAAGCCTTAGGGAGATCAACAATTTGTTGCTATCACATCGAAAATAGGCGAAAAGTTCTTGTCCTGTATTAAAAATAGCTACTTTCAATAAAACCGTCAAGACTGTATCATCATGAGCAGCTACAAAAGTGAACTGAAGGTTCTCTCCGGCCAATAAAAACAAACAGGTTCAGAAAAAAAGTAGCGAATGAAATTTTAATAACACAATTAGTTTTTGTACTTTTGACGACTCAATAATGAGATAACCGTTTAAAGTTCAATTCAAAGAATGGCTAAGGCATCAGAGGTAAAATCAGGAAATATCTTAAGATTTAACGGAGAATTAGTATCCGTAGAAGAATATATACACCGTACACCAGGTAATTTACGCGCGTTTTATCAAGCGAGAATGCGTAATGTTAAAACTGGTAAGTTAGTTGAATACCGTTTTAGAGTTGACGAATCTGTAGAAATAGCGCGTGTAGAAACTAGCGATTATCAGTATTTGTATGAGGATGGAGATTTCTTCGTGGTAATGGATAACAATACCTACGAGCAATTCAATATTCCTAAATTTTTGTTCGGTGATTCAGCTCGTTTCTTGAAAGAGGGAATGACTGTAATTATTGCTTTTGAAAGTGATGAGCCTATCATGGCAGAAGCTCCAAAAAGTGTTGAGTTGGAAATTACATATACTGAACCGGCTGTAAAAGGAGATACTTCTACAAATGCATTGAAAAAAGCAACTGTAGAGACTGGTGTTGAAATTATGGTGCCGTTGTTCATTAATCAAGGTGAGAAAGTAAGAGTTGATACGCAAACAGGTAATTATATCGAGCGCGTAAAATAATACAAAGATTTTAGGTTTAGGTTGATTATTCGGTCTTGTTAGCGCTCGCTACAAGGCCGTTTTTTTTTACAAAAGTTTCAACTGAGTTGAGCATACGGTTTTCGATTCAGAATAAGAATTTCTAATGGCTTTTGAAGATCAAATAAAAATTGAATTGGGAGGAATGCTATTTTTGATTAATCGTGGCATAAGTGGTAGACTTAAATGGGGATTTTGGTGAAGAAGGGAAATAAAATTTAAAAATAACTATTGTACAAATGAAATCGAAACAAGAATTACGGCTTGAGTATAAAACTAAGCGTTGTCAATTGTCTGTAGAGACAGAAACTACGCTCAATGAACGACTACTTTCGCAGTTTACAAAGCTTGATCTGTCGGAGGTCGAATTTTTGCATATTTTCATTCCCATAGGGAAATATCACGAACCCAATACATATTTAATAATCAACTATATTCAAGAATCTTTTCCACAGATAAAGATCGTCGTTTCGCGATCTAATTTTGAGGACTATTCGATGCAACATTTCATATTGGATGAGCATACCCTATTTGAGACGAACAACTGGGGTATTCCTGAGCCAGTATCCGGCATTAAGGTGAATTCATCGCTTATTGATATGATTATAGTTCCTTTGTTAATTTTTGATCTTTTGGGCTACAGAGTAGGTTACGGAAAAGGGTTTTACGACCGTTTTTTCGCGTCCTGTAAAGTTGATGTGCAGCGTGTTGGACTATCTTTTTTTGATCCAATTGATGTTATTGCGGATAAAAATGAATACGATGTCCAATTGACGCAGGCCATTACGCCAGATCATATTTATCATTTTTTTGATAAGTAGTTGGTTGATTTTGTCGCATGCTGATTTAATTAAAATTATTTTTTATTTTTATTGCGAAATTCAATGCCTGCGCCGATATGTTTCGATATCTTCTATTTTTTCTTTTCCTAGCAATCATACCTTGTCATGTGGTCTATGGGATGGATTTAATGGATTCCAATTCCTCGATAGAAGAGAAGAACTTTTACGAAACAATTATAAAAGAATCAGCGCAGTATCAATCCTCCAGTCTGTCATTGAGTAAATATCTTGCACCCTATTTTAGTCAGGCGGTACGAAAAAATGATAAGGCGCTTTTGGCAATCTATTATTGTTTACTGGCGGATCAGTCGTTTAATGATGAAGGTACAAGAAATAACTTTAGTGATAAATACTATTTAAAAGCGCTGGACCTTGAAGAAGGCTATAGCTACCAAAATGTACGCGTTTGGGTAAAAGTGATGTATGGCTTTTACCTATATCGATGCCTGAAAGCCTCTGAGGCATTACCTTTTATTTTGGAAGGGGAGAAAGGATTAGAAGATGTACCTAAAGAACTTGTTTTAGACCTAACTCAAACGTACAAGAAGCTTGGCTATTTTTTTGGAACCTTAGGTGATTATATTTCTGGAATTAAATATCTGGATTTAGGGCAACGACAAGAACAAATTTCGCCGAGATTGAAAGCTGAAATCTTAGACAATTTAGGTGTATTGACGCTGAAAAGTGGTGGTGATACCTTGCAGGCGATGAAAATTTTTGAATTGGCGCAGACGTTGGCACTTTCAGAAAATGACTCATTACGCTACGCGAAGATTTTAGGTAATCAGGCTGCTGTGTTCGAAGGGATGAAGGACTACCATAAAGCCTTATTGCTCCTCGATAAGGATATTGAGATCTCAAGATCACTTGGTAATGATAGAAATACAATTTTCGCCTTAATGATGCGAATTCGTTTAGATATAGCGAATAAGGAAACGAAAGATGTCCGTCCTATGATTGCGGAAGCTGAATCGCTTTTGTCAGGCTCGGATGATAAGAAGACCATACTTGAACTGGAAATTCACAAGTTGAATTTGGCCATGCAAAGTAACGATATCGGTCGTGAGCTGAATGCACGAAGACGGATAGAACGCCTCCAAGACTCCCTACGCTTTTTAGATGGTGATCCAGTATTGACCCAGTTGAAGTTTATGGCCGATAAGCAAAAGTATGCCGATAAGTTATCGCTGGCGCAAGCTGTTATTAAGAAAAAGCAAGCTGAGAGACGATTATGGGTCATAATAAGTTTGTTGGTACTGGTGGTATTCTTTTTTATTTATAATGCGGTTCGATACCGTGCGAGAAAACGTATACGTGACTATGAATATCAGCTTCTTAATTTAAAGTATACAAAAGCGGAATTGGACAGGGAACTGGTGAGCTCTAAAAGCCAGGTGGAAGAGTACGTCGCTTACCTTAAGCGGAATAATGAACAGATCAATGTGCTTTCTGCTATGCTTGAGGAAAAAGGGAATGTTGTTGAAAAAGATCGTGAGGAACTAAAAATATTGTTGCAGTCACATCTCATCACCGAAGAGAAATGGCAGGAATTTAAATTATTGATTGTAAAAGAGTTTCCCAATTTACTGCAGGATATACAATCCAGATTTCGCGATATAACGGAATCCAATTTGAGGGTAATTGTACTTATGAAACTGGGGTTAAATAATAAGGAAGTAGCCAATGTATTGGGGGTCACTCCAGACGCCATAAAAAAATCTATGCAGCGCTTGAAAAAGAAGCTTGGAGATCAAGCTGGGGTGCTTATGGATTACATTTCCGACAAAGAGTTTGTTTAATGTCGATCATCGGTTGGCCGAGGGGCCTTTTGGATGCCAAGTTGAGATCGTATTGTGGTCGACTTCGACCTGTATGCAGGGTGAGTCTACAGTGAGTCCACGTTGAGTCTACCTTTTTAAGTGCTTTCATTGTGCTGGTACGTTTTTTACAAGTTGGGAGCAGGCAGAACATAAGGCGAATTTGGCTATAAGGTATTTGCAAAAAAGACCCTTGAAAATTGCAAGATTGAAAATCCTCGTTTGACTGCTATTTGTAAATCACTAAAAATCAAGCTGATGTTTGGTTTTCAGGCTTTCCCTTAGTAAATTGAAGTATGGGAGTCAATGATAATGGATTTATCAGGGGGCTGGTTGGTCCTCTCGTAAATAGAAAAGTTGGTGACAAAAATTATGTTCAGAGTAGGCCAAAACCTGTCAAACAAAAGGAAGATACAAAAAAAGCAGGGCGGGAGTTTGGAACGGTGAGCCGTGCCGGTGCACTGATTCGAACGTATCTTAGTGAAATCCATCAGCAGCTCCACGATGGGCAGATGGGCAATCGCCTTAATAGGCAGATCTACCGTGCGATAAAGACAAATCTTGATCGCGAAAAAGGCAGTCGAACACTGAGTAACTGTGTACTGGATCGCTTGGTAAATTTTCAATTCAATGAAAACTGTCCAACACAGGACTATCTTTTTATCGATCCTGCCATTTCACTGAGCAAAAAGAAATAACTGAAGGTATCTTTTCCGGAGTTTGATATGAAAAGAGCCATGATCCTTCCTAAAAGATGTAATGCCATTGTATTCAAATTTCAAGCATTCGCATTCAATTTTGATCAACTTAAATCTGTCGTCATTCAAGACACGGAATGGGAATATGATGTGAAGTATAAAGAGAACATCATACCGGAAAAATCCTTGTCCATAGCATGTGGCGATTTTGTAGGCAGTTCTATTTTTGTTGGCTTTACTATTTTGTATCTGGCGAAGGATCGTCGTCGGCCAAATATACTCAACGAGAAGGATTTTAATCCAGCTTCGATTCTAACTGCTTTTCAGCTTGAATGATGTGGTTGGAAGGATTCGAAAGAAGGGATGTCGAAGGACTCGTACTGCCAAAAATATGACCGTCTTAGTTTTTAAGACGGTCATATAACGTTAAGCTAAGTATTATGCTTTGTTGCCGCACAATAGGCTACTGTTTAATCCAAGGGATTTTCTTTTAGATTTTTTTCCCATGCCCAGGCAGAAGCCATCATTTCATCAATACCAAGTGCTGCTTTCCAATGCAACTGATTAGCTGATTTAGTAACGTCGCCATAAACCTTGATAATATCTCCATCACGACGTGGACCAAATTCGTAATTCAGTTTTTGTCCAGAAGCTTTCTCAAAAGCTTTGATCGCTTCAAGGACAGAATACCCGTTTCCTGTTCCCACATTAAAGACATCGTATTTTCCGTTGGGGTTGCCTTGTTCCAACAATCTGATTGCTGCAACGTGAGCTTTTGCTAAGTCAACAACATGGATGTAGTCGCGGATACAAGATCCATCCGGTGTGTCGTAATCAGAGCCAAATACCGTTAATTTTTCTCTTTTTCCAATGGCAGTTTGTGTGATAAATGGAAGCAGATTCTGAGGAACACCGTTTGGTAATTCACCGATCAAAGCCGACTCATGTGCACCTACTGGGTTGAAATAACGGAGTGCGATAATGTTGTAGTTATCATATGCAGCGGCAGTCTCCTGTAAAATTTCTTCCGCAATTTGTTTTGTGTTGCCATAAGGAGAGGTGGCCTTCTTCACGGGAGCACTTTCGTCGACAGGTAAATAGTCTGGCTCACCATATACGGTACAGCTTGAAGAAAAGACAAAATTAATCGGCTTATTTTGATATGCTTCTAATAAGTTGATTAACGAGAAAAAATTGTTGTGGTAATATTTTAAGGGCTTCTGTACAGATTCACCTACAGCTTTAGAGGCCGCAAAATGGATAATGCCCGAGATATCGGTATTGTTTTTTACAAATTCATTCACGCGGTCTGTGTCACAAAGGTCAAACTGGTGAAATTCAGGTCTAACGCCGATGATCTTCTCAACCTGATCCAAAATTTTGATGTTTGAATTGGACAGATCATCCACGATGACAGGCACATATCCTGCTTGATGTAGTTCGACCACTGTGTGCGAACCGATATAACCTGTTCCTCCTGTGACTAATATTTTTTTGTTCATTATTGTTGATTATAGTAAGTAAAGTCTTTATGTGATAAGGTATTCAAAGGGATCTTTTTGTAAAATGCTATGGTTTTTTTCAATCCTGTTTTTCGATCTATTTGAGGTTCCCAGGCTAATTTAGATTTCGCCAGGCCAATATCCGGTTTCCGTTGTTTTGGATCATCAACCGGCAATGGTTCGTAGACGATTTTACTCGAGCTGTCTGTCAATTCGACAATTTCATGGGCCAATTGCAGCAAGCTGATTTCGTTCGGATTACCAATATTTATCGGTGTGACACATGCCGAATGCAGTAGGCGATAAATGCCTTCGATCTGATCGTCAATATAACAGAATGATCGTGTTTGCGAACCATCCCCAAAAATCGTAATGTCTTCCCCCCGAATCGCTTGTGCGATAAAGGTAGGAATAGCGCGGCCATCATTGAGGCGCATTCTAGAACCAAAGGTGTTAAATATCCTGACAATACGGGTATCCAGACCATGTGCATTATGATAGGCCATTGTTATTGCCTCCTGGAAACGCTTCGCTTCATCGTATACACCGCGAGGTCCAACGGGATTTACATTGCCCCAGTAGTCCTCGGATTGTGGCGAAACAAGTGGATCGCCATAAACCTCAGAGGTGGAGGCGACTAATATGCGTGCTTGTTTGGCGCGTGCAAGGCCCAAGAGATTATGTGTTCCCAAAGATCCGACTTTCAATGTTTGTATCGGAATTTTAAGATAATCAACGGGACTGGCTGGCGAAGCGAAATGCAAGATATAATCCAAGTGTCCGGGAACGTGGACAAATTTCGATACATCGTGATGATAGAAGTCGAAATTTTCCAACTTAAATAGATGTGCTATATTCTGTAGATCTCCGGTAATCAGGTTGTCCATTCCAATGACATCGTAATCTTCCGCAATAAAGCGATCGCAAAGGTGAGAACCGAGGAAGCCAGCTGCTCCTGTTATCAAAATCCGTTTGCGATGTTTATTTTCCACTCAATGGTTCCGTTTAATGAAATGGGTTTAATATCTTTGACTAAGATAAACATTATTTTAAAAACATGCGTTTGCTTTATTCAATTGGAATCTTTCTTTATGGACTCTTACTGCGTATTTTGGCTCCTTTTCACGCCAAAGCCAAGCTTATGGTAGAGGGGCGAAAAGACTGGTATTCGAGGATGAAACAAACGGTTGATTCTTCCCAAAAACATATTTGGTTTCACTTTGCATCATTGGGCGAATTTGAGCAGGGAAGACCTGTCCTGGAAGCGGTGAAAAATAATTATTTGGATCATAAAATAATTGTAACATTTTACTCTCCCTCTGGTTACGAAATCAGAAAAAACACCGCTTTGGCCGATTATGTTTTTTATCTCCCCTATGATACTGCTCAGCATGCACGGCTTTTTCTCGACCTGATCAATCCAAGTTTCGCTGTGTTCACGAAATATGAATATTGGTATTATTTTTTTGAAGGCCTACATAAACGGGGCATTCCCTTGTTTCTGATCTCAGCAATATTTAGACCCGATCAGATCTTTTTTCAGGCTTATGGTACTTTTTTTCTGAAAATTTTAAGTTTTGTGACTTACTTCTTTGTGCAAAATGAAGAAAGTGTACGTCTTTTGAAAGAATATGGGATACGGAATGCTGGGTTAGCCGGAGATACACGTTTTGACCGCGTGGTAGACATTCCTAAAAATAGAAAAATGATTTCCGAGATCAGCCAATTTGTTGGTGAAAGTCCGACGCTTGTCGCAGGAAGTACCTGGCCGGAAGATGAACAGGCTCTACAGGAATTGCTTCAGGGTTATTCAGACTATAAGCTGATCTTGGCGCCACATGAAATCAATGAATCACATTTGGCGAGCATTTTTAACCTTTGGCCGAAGGCGCTCCGCTTTTCGGAGATGGCTAGCTACGATGCCGCATTAGTTGCCGATTCAAAGGTGCTGGTTATCGATAACATTGGTATGCTTTCGTCTTTGTATGGCTATGGCCAACTGGCTTATATTGGTGGTGGTTTTGGCGTAGGGATACATAACACACTCGAGGCTGCAACGTATGGCATACCGGTGCTATTTGGTCCAAATTTCAAGAAGTTTCAGGAGGCGAAAGAGCTCGTGCAAAATGGATCCGGTTTCGCCATTGGTAGTGCTAAAGAACTAAAGAAAATCTTTGCTGTTCTACAAGATCAGGCTGTCCGTCAAGAGGCGGGAAAACTGGCCCGTGCGTATGTGCTGCAGAAGGCCGGAGCAACAGCAATTATAATGAAATACCTCAAAAGCAATTCCGTGAAAATATAAGCGGTAGCTGTACTGCCGCCGCCTATATTCTGCAGGTTACGCGTGGTTTCTTATTCTTGATGCTTGACTGCCTCCTAATAATAGGTATATCTTCTTACACCGGTAATGTGACGCGATAAGCGCATCACCTGATGGGAATATCCGTATTCATTGTCGTACCAGACATATAAAATAACATTCCTGCCATCTCCCGAAACGATCGTCGCTGGAGCATCCACGATTGCGGTGGCAGTGGAACCAATAATATCCGAAGAAACGAGTTCATGATCTTTAGAAAATTTAATCTGTTCGACCAGGTCACCCTGCAGAGATGCCTCTTTTAAAAGTGCATTGATTTCGTCGACCGTAGTTTTGGCTTTAATTTCGAGATTTAAAATTGCCAATGATCCGTTTGGCACGGGAACGCGAATGGCATTGGAGGTCAGTTTGCCCTTTAGCGATGGCAATACTTTTGAAACAGCAGCGCCCGCTCCAGTTTCTGTGATCACCATATTGAGCGCCGCAGCACGACCCCGTCTGGACTTTTTGTGCATATTGTCGACAAGATTCTGGTCGTTGGTATAGGAATGTATGGTTTCGATATGTCCTTTTTCAATGCCTATTTTATTTTCAAGCACCGCCAAAATAGGGGATATTGCATTCGTCGTACAGGAAGCAGCGGAAAAGATCGCATGCTTTTGCAAGTCAATATTATTTTCATTGACTGCATATACGATATTTGGAACACCTTTCCCCGGTGCTGTTAATAAAACTTGGGCGACACCCTTGGATTGCAGGTGACGACTTAGTTCTTGCTCATCTCGAAAAGCGCCCGTATTGTCGACGACCAAAGCATGCTGTATTCCATACTCGGTATAATCGATATCTTCTGGCTGTTTGGCTGAGATAAGGTGGACAGTGATACCATTGATAATAAGTGCCTGATTAGGAATGTCGGCCTGTATGTCGCCCTCGAATGCACCATGTATGGAATCTGTTTTTAATAGTGTCGCTCTTTTCAATATGGACTTGCTGTCATTGGCGTCCCGGGTTACAATGGCACGAAGGCGAAGCTGCTGTCCGGCACCGGCTTTATGCATAAGCTCTCGGGCGAGTAAACGGCCGATACGGCCAAATCCATAAAGAACAACATCGCGTGGTTTTAATTCCGCTTGTTGATTGATGTCCTTTAATTCATTTGTTATAAAACTCGGCAGGTCGTTGTTGTCAATTGCCTGTTTCTTGACCTGTAAGGTAAGTTTTCCGATATCGATACGTGCAGGAGATAGGGTGAGCTTTTCCAATTCCTGTGCCACCTGAAGAGTGTCAAAAATATCGAATGGCTCTTCGGTAAGGAGGACGCTTTCCTTGACCAGGTTAAGAATTGAACTCGATTTTACATCAATGAGTTGATTTCGAAAAAATACAAGTTCAATAGCGCGGTTATACCACAGGTTACTGACAATTTGAATTAAGCTTACGGCAGCGTTTTGTTGCTCTCTGTAACTTTTGATCTCTAAGTCAAAAGATGGCTTGTGTGACATAATAATGTTATAATAGATTATGTTGCAAACATAGCACAAAGAGCCAAAAAAAATAACCTATATTTTTATTTTCGTAATATTTAAAACATAAACACGGTTGTTATTATTGTTTTTGTAATTTTTATCTATTTTATTTATTAATCTTCTATAACAAATAGGTCGGACATAATATGATCGGCCATTAATTTACCTGCATCCGTTAAACGTAATTTACTTTCTTCCAAAACAAGATTGCCCTCTTCCAGAAATGGCTCTGCATCCTTCAATACGCGGTTTTTGATAGATTGCCCGAATTTACTTTCCAGCGCAATCAAATCGAGCCCCCACATGGTTCTCAGCGAAGTCATGATACTTTCGTTGATTTGGTCCAATGTTGAAAGCTCCTCAATTTGCAGGGGAAGTTGGTTTGAATTGATTGCGGTCATATATTTCGCGTTGTTGGAAACATTCCAGGCTCTGGAAATTCCATTGAACGAATGTGCCGAAGGGCCTATACCAAGATAATGTTTACCTTTCCAATAATTTGTATTGTGACGCGCATAAAGGCCATTTTTTGCAAAATTGGAAATTTCATATTGTTCATATCCCGCAGCTTTCAATGTATGGATAAGGAGACTCATCTGATCTGCGGCCTGATCCGAATCAATTGCTGGACTTAAGCCTTTTTTAATGAAGTGATCCAATGCTGTCTTATTTTCTACAGTCATGGAATACGAAGAAATATGGGGAATTTCAAAGTCAATCAGCTGTTGCATATTGTGGCGCCATTTCTCGTCAGTCAGTAACGGATAGCCATAAATAAGATCACAGGTAATATTTTCAAAGCCCGCATCTTGCACCCGCATAATTGAAGCCAGTGCTTCTTGTTGATTATGTGCTCTGTTCATCCATTTAAGATCCTCTTCAAAGAAAGACTGTATGCCTATGCTGAATCGATTGATTACTGTATTCCGTAGACTGTTTACTTTGGCGGCATTTAAATCGTCGGGATTAGCTTCCAGTGTAATTTCAGCATGATTTGCGATGTCAAAATGCTTCCCTATCGTATCGATGATCTGGGCGATCTCATCCGCTTCCAGTAAGGAAGGGGTACCGCCACCAAAATAGATCGATTCGACCTTTTTGTCTTCCAAATAGGATGCCCTGAGTTCAATTTCCCGTCGTATGGCATTGATCATCTCACTTTTGTATTGTAGTGAAGTGCTAAAATGGAAGTCACAATAATGACAAGCCTGTTTACAGAAGGGAATATGGACATAAATCATGGGGACAAATATACCAAGACCTGACCAAATCGCTCCTTATTTTTTCTTCTTTCGAGTATGCATACCTGAAATCTTTTCTAGACTTATGCCTAGATGCAAGAGGAATTTATAGGTTTAACTATTTCCGGTAGCCACTAGCCGAATAAATTCCGGGTAAGATAGCTGTTGGACTTTTCCGCAGTTCATTAAAGGATTTAAAAAGAAAGTGCAATAGGATGGAAGAATCATCCACAAGAAGGTTGACAACGAGCTGGTTATTCGTTATCTTGTTGTCGATATTTTTGTAGAAGTACCAATATAACACCTCATGTCTGATGAAGGAAAGTGAATTCAAGAGTTTCTTTCTAAAAAATTGTGGGTATCAGCCTCGTGTAAATTATTTCATGGGAGCCGATCAAATAGATTAGAAAACGAATTATTTTCTTCTAATAAAAGTAAAATGTATGAAAACCTCCCGTCGAGACTTTCTAAAAAACGTTGCCGGTGTTTCCGGCCTCTTCCTGTTTTCAAACCATGGATATGCGTTTGGGGCTATTCCTAAAGACTTTTTTAATAATCAGGACTCTTTTATCGATCGGTTGTTACCGGCACCAAAAGGCGGCGGATTTGCGATGAAAGATTATTGGATTTGGGATCCTTCGGTTATAAAAGGAGAGGATGGACGATATCATATGTTTGCTTCGCGTTGGAGCAAACAATATGGTTTTGGTAATTGGGTCACAAACTCAGAAGTCGTCAGGGCTATTTCAGATACCCCTGAAGGGCCATACGAATTTGTTGAAGTTGTTTTGCCCGCTCGGGGGAAGCAATATTTTGATGGTTGTACAACACACAATCCGCGCATTGTAAAAAGCGGTGACTATTATGTACTTTATTACTTTGGCAATAATTATGATGAGCCAACTCCTGCTTTTACAGAAAATGTATGGGAGTCGGGCCTAGGCCAGAAAGCCTGGATGCATAAACGTATTGGGATGGCCTATTCCAGATCAATTGCAGGGCCATGGAAACGAGTTGATCAACCGATTCTGAATCCGCGGAAAGGAGAATGGGATGCCTCCATTACATCAAACCCTTCGCCAGTTGTCTTACCGAACGGAAAGGTTTATTTAGTGTATAAATCTTCCCCACTAAATTATAATCCGCCACTTCTATTGGGAGCTGCACAAGCAGATTCTTTTCTCGGACCTTATCGCCGTTTGTCGGAAAAACCCATTTTTTCATTCCATACGGACCAAAACCATGAAAATGATGTAGAAGATCCATTTGTGTGGCATAATGGTCAGCAGTTTGAACTTATTATGAAGGACCGTTACGGAAAGATCTGCGGTGAAGAGGGGGGCGGGATACACGCTTATTCGAAAGATGGTATAGATTGGCATCTTTCAAAGTCTGTAAAAGCTTATTCTAAAACAATTCAATGGGATGACGGCACAACGAGTCATCAGGCCAATTTTGAACGACCGTTTTTATTATTTGAAAATGGGAAACCTACGCATTTGTTTGCTGCTACGGGAGATGGTTCGGCGCCCTATCAATTTGAACGCACATGGAATATGGTTATTCCTCTTAAGAATACCTAATTCAGGTTAGGTGATTAGAAAAAAAGCTTCCAAACCAGGTATATGTGAAGTGGTTTGGAAGCTTTTTTTGCCCCGATCTGTTCAGATAATGGGAATCTACGAGTTATTTGCTAAAACTGTTGTTTGCCGATTCTACATCCGCTAAGCGTAGTGAAGGATCAATAGTTACCGCTTTTGGTGTTTTCGACACATGGATAGTATAGTCGGGTTTGGTCCAAAACCAATCTTCAAGCACGGTCCTTTTAACACCTTTGTATATGTCAAAATGTTCTTCCGGTTTTTCTCCCCGCATTTCACGCAAAGGAATATAAAATAGTTCTTTACTTCCATCTGTGTATTCTACCAGAACATCCAGTGGCATGGCAAAATTTGACTTATTAGCCAATAAAATGTCGGTGTCTGTTACTTTTTCGATGGCGTAATCAATTTGACGTGTTGTATTGATAAACAGATTGAAATACCATTTTAAGTTTATACCGGAAACCTCTTCAGCAACGCGTTTAAAATCATTTGGTGTCGGATGTTTAAATTTCCAGATGTCATAAAATTTCAGGAAGGTTTTTTCCAAATTTTCCTGACCAATAATATAACCCAACTGTTCTGCAAGCACGGCACCTTTGTTGTATGCTTCGTTGCTGTAGCCGTAGTTGGTGTTATAATAATCTGCCAGTAAGCTCATCGGTTCTTCTTTACCTGAAAGAGCCAATTTATAGTAGCCACGGTAGGCGGCAATTTGTGGGTTGGAGGCAATAGCACCTCTTTTTTCAAAGATATGTTGCATGGCCAACTCTTCGACATAGGAGGTGAAACCTTCATCAAACCATTCATCTACGGTTTCATTGATCCCAAACAATTGTTGGTACCAGGAGTGTGCCGATTCATGGAATATGACACCAACAAGACTTTTTAGATTGCGGCCGCCTGTGATCAGAGTAGCTGTGCCATACTCCATACCACCATCGCCACCCTGAATGATGGTATAAGTTGGCCATGGATATTTACCAAACTTCGCACTACAGAAGTCAAAGAATTCGGTAGAAAGGCCTATTGCCGTTTTCCAATTTGAAATAACTTCTTTGTCAGTTGGCAAGAATACGGTATATACTTTTATACCATTTTTACTTGAAGCGGAATCCACAACAAATTTGGGGTCTGCGGCCCAGACAAAATCATGGATATTTTGGGCTCTATAGTGCCAGGTCGCTTTATTGTCGATGGCTTTTACTTTCGCTTTCTGTTGATAACCTTTGACCTCTGATGGGTTTTGAAGAACACCTGAGGCACCAACAACATAATTTTTATTGAGGTGTATGGTGACGTCAAAATTGCCAAAAGGAGCAATAAATTCACGACCTGTATATTCATCCAAATGCCAGCCGAATTCATCGAATTGGGCCATCTTCGGATACCATTGCGCCATAGATAATGCTACACCTTCGGCAGAATTCCGGCCAGTTCTTCTGATTTGTTCCGGAACTTGTGCGGTCCACTCCATATCAAAACGTGCTGTTTCGCCATCTTGGATAGGAGTTGGTAAAGCGACCTCCAAGATCGTTCCGTCAATTTTAAATGATGCGTTAGCCCCATTCATTGTTAAGCTTTTGATTTTTTGATAACCAATTTGATTGGTCTTAAGCTCTCCGATGCGGCTTTGATATACCGGCTTTTCTTTTGTGCCAAGGTTGGTCACCATGCGCTTGTCTGGATCACTGATGTTTTTTAAGCGGTAATCCATCATCGATCCTGGTTGAAAAGCATTGAAATATAGATGGAAATATACTTTTTTAAGTGATTGCCCTGAATTATTGCTGTACTTCAAGGTCATTTTTCCATCGTACTGATATGCTTTTTCATCCACGTTGACATCCATATGGTAGTCAACTTTCTGTTGCCAGAATCCTTTTCTTTGGGCCTTCGCTACTGCCCCCCAAATATTCAATACACATGCAAGTGTAAAAAAGGATATTATTTTGATTTTCATGCCCCAAACTTACAAAATTGTCTCAATAAATGGCACTTAAACGAATGTAACGAAGTTAATGTCATCAAATCTTGACGAAAGTTGACTGTTCTTTGGGAATTGGCTTGGTTTTGGTTAGGGAATTTAACTGTTAAGTTAAAAATCAATTTTACTGTTTTTATGGAAAATCTATATTATAAGCCCTCGGGAAAGGCTCCTGCTTTGGCATTTATCGGATCTCTTGTGCTAGGAACAATCAGTGCCGTTGTATTGGCAATTGTTTACATCGCTTTGCAGTGGTTTATCCCTATTATTTATTTTAATGTATTTATTACATTGGGATTTGGTGCTGGGATATTCTATTTGCTGAATTTCTGTTTCAAAAAATGGAAATTAAGAAATAAGGGCATTGCACTATTGATTACTTTGCTAGTCGCGCTTTTAGCCTTTTATGCGCAATGGGCTCTTTTCGTTTCGCTGATGTACAATGCGGAGGGAACCATGGGCGGAGATACCTGGGTAAAATCATCTTTCAATCTGGAAGGGTTCAAAGCCTTTTTCTTACACCCTTCATTTATTTGGGAAGCGATGCAAGGTTTAAACGAAGTCGGTACCTTTACCTTGAAAAAGAGCCCGGTTTCGGGTGGTATGTTGTGGGCCGTTTGGGCGATTGAGATGGGTATTATTCTGATTACGCCGCTTATTATGGCTTTCCGCGGTATTACTATTTATCCTTTTTCTGAAAAAGACGAAGTATGGATGAATAAGCGGACATTGCCCGGAAGGTTGAAATTCGTGGCGGATAAAGATGCCGTCGTAAGCTCCTTGGGGAATCATGATTTTGCCTATGTGTATGATCATCTTTCAGATGAAGAAGAGCATTTCTCTTTTGCCACGGCCGAATTATATGGATCTGAAACGGACGACCATCAGTATCTGACCATCTATAATCATCAGTTTACGGAAAAGAAAGGCAAGATGGAAGAGAAGAAGGATGAGGTTATCGAATTTTTGCGGATCAATAGAAATAGTCTATAAACGAAATATACTGCCGAGTTGAGTTGCTCCTTATCATGCATTGGCAGCTCAAATTCGATGGTATCGTTTGGTTCTCTAAAAAAAGATCCCAGGAATGTTTATTCTGGGATCTTTTTCTTAAGGTTATTGCACCAAAGTTCCGCCCTTTGATTTCCATTCATTGATGGAAGGACTGTAAATTTTGACGTCCTTAATACCGTTTTTTGCCAATATGGATGCTGCTATTGTTGCGCGGTCTCCAGACTGACAGTGCAGGTACAGCTGTTTGTTTTGGTCAATTTTGTGGAGATTGTCTGCAATTGTACCGACAAAGATATGAGTAGCATGAGGTAAATGCCCCTCTGCAAACTCACTAGAATTGCGTACATCAAGTATTTGGATATCGGATCTGCCCAATACACTATTCATCTCTTCGAAACCGATGAGTTGCTGGTGCTCCAATGCAATTCCCAAATGCGGGATCGTATCTGGCGTAACATATCCAGCGACTTGATCCAATCCAATGCGCATAAGCTTGCGGGCAATGTCGTCCAATTGACTTTCCGCTACAATGAGTATAAACGGATCTGTGTAATTAAGGATCCAGCCAGCCCAGGTATTAAATGTTTTGTTGTTCTGAATATTGATGCTATTGGGGAGATACCCTTTGGCAAAATCAAACTTGTAGCGTGTATCAATGACGGTTGTTCCTTGCTGGTATAAATCCAGAAAAGTTTCGTTCGTTAACTTGTTGTACTGAGGAACTGCCGTTTGCAATGGCCGCGCTATTTTGTTGAGTTTTTTCATCATGGCAAAATAGCGTGGCGGTTCGGGCTGTCCTGATAATAGTTCTTCCACGAAGGCTGTTTCGTTGTTTTGGTATTGAAGTGCCCAATTGCGTATTTTTTCATAACCAACCGTTGAACTCGGAACGGCGCCCAGCGCCTTTCCACAAGCGGATCCGGCCCCATGCGCGGGCCATACCTGAATATGATCAGGTAGCGTCAGGAAATGTTGTAACGATCGGTACATTTGGTGGGCCCCAATTTCCTTGGTTCCGACCATTCCCGCTGCATTTTCCAACAGATCTGGGCGTCCGATATCGCCAACAAACACAAAGTCACCTGTAAATAGCATGACCGGCTCCATGGTTGCAGGCGTATCAATCAATACAAAACTGATACTCTCGGGCGTATGTCCGGGTGTATGGATAACCTGGAAAATCAGATTTCCAACGTGAAATTGATCGCCATGTTTTAATCCAATATGTGGGAATTCATAGTGCCAATCTTCTCCACCTTCATCGGATAGATAAGGTTTGGCGCCTGTCAATGCGGCTAACTCTAGCGTACCTGAAAGGTAGTCGGCATGGATATGTGTTTCCGCAATATGCGTTATGGTCAGATTATTCTTTTGTGCAATCTCAAGATAGCTGTCTACATCTCTTTTAGGGTCAATGACAATAGCGACACCCTTGGCTTGACAACCAATGATATAACTTGAATGTGCTAAAGATGACTCAAAAATGTGTTGAAAAAACATAGCGTGTGATTTTAATGATTTACAAATTGAATGAATTCGAAAGCAAAAATTAGGATGCCAATACTAATTAAAAAGTACCCAAAAATACCTTTCAATTTTGCTGCATCTAATTTGTCTTTCCATTTGGAACCAATTTGGAGGCCTATTAAAGTGATTAACGTAAAGGTAACCAATATAAACCAATTCATATGTTCCAGGAACTGATAATTCGCGATCAAACCGAATGAAGCGTTTAAACCGATTATAAACAACGAAGTGGCAATGGCCTGTTTAAGTGGGATTCCTAAGAGTAAAACGAGGGCAGGTACAATGATAAAGCCTCCTCCCGCGCCCACCAAGCCAGTCATGATACCGACGAGCAATCCGACGAGGAAAACGTTGAAAATCTGACCAATTCCGCTTCTGAATTGATCGTGCTGAACCTGTTTACGTTTTCGCACCATTGCTGTTGCAGAAATCAGAATCACCATCGAGAAAAGTAACATGATGATATGGTTTCTGGAAACCGCTATTTCGCCCAGGTGAAATGACTCTGGTATGGCTACAAGCAGATAACGCTTGGTCAGAAAGACAGAAATTAGCGATGGAAAGAGAAAAATGGCAGTAGTTTTCAGATCAATTTCTCTTTTTTTCAACGGAGAAATTGATCCGACCAAGGCTAATATTCCTATAGAAAACAGCGAATAGTCCAATGCATATTGAGGTTCTATATGAAAAATATAAACAAAGATGGGCAATGTTAGAATACTTCCGCCGCTACCCATCAAGCCCATTGATAGCCCGACCAGAACAGCTAATATAAAACCAGCTATAAATATTAATTCCATGTTCTCTTTCTAAAATTTAAACTCCAGGTACAGGCCTCAGATTTCGGATATATGAGGTAGTTTCATAACAAAGTCTGTTCAACTTAATGCGGCAACTTATTGCGCAACAGCCCATAAAGCCAAGTACCCAACAAAGCAAAAAGAAGGACGATTCCAATAGTCCAATAACCGGCACCGATTAGGGCAAACATGGGGCCCGGACACGCACCTGTCAATGCCCATCCCAAGCCAAAGATTGTTCCTCCGACCAGGTATCGTGTAATACTTTTGTCTTTGTCATAGAATGCTATTTGCATCCCGTTACTATCTTTGATTCGCTTTCTCTTGATGATCTGTACGATTATAATTGCTGTGGTCAGTGCTGTACCGATGATGCCATACATATGAAAGGAACGAAATTGAAACATTTCGTAGATTCTATACCATGACGCGGCCTCCGATTTGTATAAGATGATTCCAAACAATATACCGATGAAAATAAATTTTAGTGCTTTCATTTATGCGAAAATTAGTGGGAATAAAAAATGAACCATGATGATCCCGCCTAGGAAGAAACCTATAACAGCAATCAAAGAAGGAAGCTGAAAATTGCTAAGTCCAGAAATAGCATGGCCTGATGAACATCCACCAGCATAGCGTGTTCCAAATCCAATCAATACACCGCCAATACTTAAAATTAGAAACTGAAACAAAGATCCGTCGAAAACGAATATGGATTCAGGAAGGTAGCCTTGTAGCTGGTCGATAATACCCAGCTCTTTTAGGTCGGCAATACTTTTGGGATTAATCTGGCTTGCAGCGCCATCGCTCAGAAAATGATGTGCAATAAAACCGCCAATGGCTGTCCCGAGTACCACCAATAAATTCCATGATTGGGTCTTCCAATCGAATCTGAAAAAAGAGGAAGTTTTTCCGGCACCTAATACAGTACACATGGTGCGTAGATTATTGGACATGCCAAAATCCTTCCCCTGTTTGAGCAGCAGGTACATGACTAGCGCAATTAAAGGTCCTGAAATATACCAGGGCCATGGTTGTTTAATGTATTCCAATAGCATAACAATGTTCTTAAGTGATGTTACAAAGGTACATACTGCCTTTGCAAAAGCCTGTAACAAATGTTACCGAAGGAAGAAAGAATTTATAGGTCGTAATATTCGATGTCTGCGGTCTTTAAGGCTTCGGTTAGCAGAGGAAGATCATCTTCTTTTTGAAACAATTTGTTGCGCCAAGTACGAAAAGCCGGTCCTTTGTTTTGGTTGATAATGATCAGGTTTCCGCCAGAACGTTTAAGATTCCTGATATGAGAAATATTATTCAGAGGGAAAACGATTGTTTTTTTAGCATTGCTTATCTGCAGTGTATTTTCGTCCAAGACCCAAGTCGATGATAAAGTCGAACACTTTATGGCCAAATACAGTGCTAAAGGGATTATTAAAAGAGCAACAATAATCTTGAGAATTTCTTGTATGGGAACTTTAGACATGACCATTCCGATCAAAAAGATTGAAACCAGCAAGATTAACATGTATTTTCCACGATGCAATGTCGACAAGTGGAATGTCTGTGGATTACTCTTCATATTTCTTGATAAACTTCCCTTTTGCGTCAATATAGTAAAAATTCTCTAGATCCTCCGTTACAAGCGCTAGCCCGTTTTCAAAAGCTTGGGCATTCTGAAATTTAATTGGGACCACGACTTTTCCTGTGTAATCAATGTATCCATACTTGTCGTCTTTAAAGGCCAGAAGAAGTTTCTCTCCTGCAAAAGACAGAAATTCATAGTCCTTCTTAAGTTGATTGTGCCCCGTTTTATTAATAAGCTGGTAGGATTGGTTTACTATAATTAACGCGAGATTATCGCGATAATCTGAAATGGTCTCATATTTGGCAGGAAGTAAAACAGTGCCTTTTTGATCAATAATACCCGTGTATTCTCCTTCCGTAAAAAGTCCATATGCTGGGCTAGGTACTGAAATAAAGTCATACTTCGCTTTCAGCAATATTTTACCGTTTGTATCCAGAAGTCCATACTTAAGATCGCTCATATAAACCACAGGACCGCCTTCGGTTTCTAAACTGAGCGATTCATATTGACATGGAATAACTTCTTTGCCATGGAGGTCTATCAAGCCAAACATTTGCGCTGCATCGTTTACGATGGCATAGTCTCCTACATAGCTATATATTGCCGTATATTTTGCTGGTGTTAATTTGTTTCCTAAGCTGTCCTGTACACCAAAATATGATGTGCTGGAATCTTGATACCAAGATAGATGGTCGTTTAACGTGGAATCTACAGCTTCATCTGTAGCTTCACCTTCTTCGTAATCCGCTGGAATTTCAAAGAGCGATTGGTCGAATGGTATCTCCTCGACTTTAGTGGCCTGAATTCCTAAACCCGCCGATCCGATATAGAGCGCTGCCCCAGGTACTTTTTCGAGATAATCGTAAGTGCCCCAGTATAACTTTGGTAATTTGGGTGCATACCAAACGGTAATTTCTGTTTGTTGGTCTTGACTACCTGTTAGATTGAATGTTGCTTTTTCGCAGGTGATTCCTGCAATTATTTTCTTTTGATTAGGAATTAAGCTGATCTCAAAATCCCCTGAATAGGCATAATTATCGCCTTCGTTTGCGAAAGTCTCAATGAGTTTGCCCGTGGCCAGTTCTGTTGCGGTATAGGTTTTATTTACTTCATCCAGTAGAAAAGAACTGCCTTCGCGGATATTGCTGATCTGTATCGATTTTCCAAATAATAAACTTTCAATGCGCATCTGGTCTTTCGCGATGAAGGCCTGCATTAACGCTTCATTATTTCCAGCCAATATTTTGATGAATTCTGAAGATGCCGTATCTGTTCCCGTTTCAGGATCAGCAAATTGGTATGAAATTTTATATAGTTTCTCCTGAGCATGTCCTTGTCCTATAAGGAGTAAAAACGCAAACTGTAAACAAAGGATAAATTGTTTCATTGTGTGATTTTGAGCTACAAAAATATTGAAATTCAATTGATTTTTGAAATAATCTTTCGTTATTTGTGGAAATTCTTTCAAAAATAGATATTATTGTATTCGAATGCTTAAATCCGGTTTTTGGTCTGTGCTTATTTTTTTGGGGATAGACGTAGCCTCGTCCTTTGAGTAGAGACCTAGAGGGGGACATATTTTTTATATCATGTAAAGTAAATTGATATTAGGGCGGTGGTTAAGGGATCTTGAGGGTGTATGTGTTTTTATACTTATTTTATGTGTTATTATCATATAATCGTCAAGAAAAAGCGAAAATAATTTAAGAATGTAGCTTTTTGAGAAAAGGTGACATGTTAATTTTGTATTTTACAAACCTCGAATTTTTTACTGTTTAAAAGAGATACCTGTGGAACTATTACTAATTGAGGACGAACCATCTGTCATATCATTGATCGAAAGAGGCTTAAAAGAAGAAGGCTATCATATTAGTATTGCTATGGACGGTTATACTGGTCTAAAAATGGCGGGATTGAATCATTATGACCTCATCCTGTTGGATGTAATGTTGCCTGGTATGAATGGTTTGGATGTCTGTAAAAACATTCGGATGTCAAACAACGAAGTCCCTATTATTATCTTGACGGCATTAAATCAAACGGAGGACATCGTCGAGGCATTTGACAGGGATGCGGATGATTACTTGACGAAGCCCTTCCGTTTAGAGGAATTAAAGGCTCGAATCAGCCGCTACAGCCGCAAATCCAAAACAGTGACCGAGCAGAAAAATATATTGGTATTTGACGATCTTCAATTGGATAGAGACAGCAAATCGGTTCAACGTGCCAATTCTCCTATTATTCTTACCGCTACTGAATTTCGTCTACTTGAATTTTTAATGCTCAATCGAAATAAGGTATTGAGCCGGATCGATATCCTGGAGGAAGTATGGGGTATGGATGTTGACTTAAGTACCAATGTTGTTGACGTATATGTGAATTACCTTCGGAAAAAGATCGATAAACAATTTTCGCGTAAACTTATCCATACAGTGATTAGTATGGGCTATGTAATCCGTCATGAAAATTAGGACCAAAATAGTTCTTCTATTTTCGATCATCAGTACCCTGCTGCTTGTTGTTTTTGCCATTTATGTGTCTTATTTCACGTACGACAGTCTGCAAACTAAATTTTTTCATCGGCTAGAAGAGAATGCCGTGATTGTTGGAGATCACATCGTCCATCAGAAGGATGAAAATAGAGCGCTCTATATTCAGGTAAAACGTAAATACCTGAAACAGTTATCTGAGGGAACAGACCATCTTATTCGTGTTGTTAAAGGAAGTGATCGTGTTCAAATGCGGCCTGAGTTGCCCATGCCCGAAACATTCTATACCGACGTAATTCGCCATGGAAAGGGAAGATACATGCATGGTAAGACTGCTTTTGTAGCGGTATTCTTTCAAGATCATCTTCACCACGAGAATTTGATTGTTGTATCGGAAGGGATCGATGATTACGGTCATGAGGAACAGTGTCAATTGGATCGGACACTGATCACAGGTGGGATTTTGGCGATTTTTTTAATCGTACTCATGTCTTTTTACTTTGCTGACCGATTATTGAAACCTATTAAAGATATCAACAATGATTTAGATAAAGTTGATATCGCCCATTTAGACCATCGCCTGTTCAGTAAATTCAGTAATAGCAAAGATGAATTGGGTGTTTTGATTGCGAACTTAAATTCAATGCTTAACCGATTGGATATTTCGGTTCAATCGCAACAGAGTTTTATCGGAAATGCCTCACATTCGCTAAAAACCCCACTTACAATTATTGGGGGAGAAGCCGAATTGGCGCAACAGCTCTTGTCGAAAGAGCATGAAGCCTATTATTCCCTGGAGACTATCGCAAAATATGCGGATAAAATGGAGTTGATTATCAATAATCTTTTGCAGCTATCTCGCATGGGTTTCAAGGGGGAAGTGGACAATAAAGAAATTATTCGAATTGACGAGTTACTCTATGAAATTTATAAAGCGGAAAAAAGTATTCATAAGGACCTCAAGCTTTCTTTTGATCTAACGGAAATCCCGGAAGATAGTGATGAACTTACGGTTTTGGCGAATCCGGATCTGTTTTTTATTGCCTTTAGCAATATTATTTCAAATGCATTTAAGTACGGCAATGGACTGCAGGTTGGCGTAGCAATAAGTAGCGATAGCAAAAATATTACGATAAAAGTGTTTGATCAAGGGATCGGTATTCCTAAAAAAGACCAGCCACATATTTTTACCTCTTTTTACCGTGCTTCTAATGTCGGTGATATCTATGGCAATGGTTTGGGGCTTGTTTTAGCCAAAAATATCTTTGACCTCCATGGTGCTGAATTGCTCCTCCATTCAGCGGAAGGTCAAGGCACTTTGGTCGTTGTTACAATCCCAAAAACTCCTTTCTAATTTCATTTTAATCTCATCCTTATTCCATTTTTAGGTGGCTGTGATATACTTGTACCGGAGATAAGTATAAAGCATGGATCTATCTTGTTGTTTTGAATCGAATTCTGTTTTGAAACTGCGGGATGGCTTCTTTACCCTAGAGGAATACACTATAAGGATGAAAAAAACACGTTTACTTTTTACAACACTTGGGATTGGCGTAGCATCATTGCATGCGCAGGAGCAGGTCCAAACGGACTCTGTTCAGGCACAGAGAAGCAGCTTGCTACTGAAAGAACCCGCGAGAGCAAAATCATTTCAATTGGATGTCCTGTTAAGAGCAGGTCTGCAAACGGACAATGGCGAGGGTGCTTCTCAAGCAAAAGCAAACCTTGATGACGCCCGTATTCTGATGAGCGGGGAATACAATGATCGATTATCCTATAAAGTACGTTTTCGCCTCAATAGGTCATTTGCTCCAACGAGTCAGGATAATGGATCGCGTGCCTTGGATATGGCTTATATTAAGTACAAGTTTGGCAAGGATCTCAAATGGTCTGTTACGGCCGGTAAACAAAGTGCAATGGTCGGGAGTTATGAGTTCGAAAATAACCCAATTTACGAATATAAGTTCACAGACTATGTAGACCGTATATTGAATCTCTTCGTCGTCGGAGGAATGTTATCCTATGAAGTCAACCCGAATCATTCGTTGCATGCCCAAGTTTACAACACAACCAATGATAGTTTTATGGAGCTTCATACAAAAAATGGTTTTGCTGTAGGTGATTTGGAACGCTCTACTGTGCCTATGGGAGCCTATTTCACATGGGTGGGTGCATTTATGGACAAACGTTTTAATACGAAATGGTCTTACAACATCGCTCAGTTCGCAAAGGGACATACCAATCATGCCATTTCATTAGCGAATAAATTCAAAACAGCAAAGCAGATGCTATATCTTGATTTACAGTACTCTTATCTTGCTGTCGATCATGCAATGATTGCATCTTCCGCGATCAACGAATTTTATGGTCGAACTGGCGAGAACCGTGTATTGGCCAAAGATGTAAACTACAGCTCTGCCATACTGCGCTATGA
This sequence comes from Sphingobacterium sp. UBA7038, assembly GCF_002494055.1. Taxonomy (NCBI): domain Bacteria; kingdom Pseudomonadati; phylum Bacteroidota; class Sphingobacteriia; order Sphingobacteriales; family Sphingobacteriaceae; genus Sphingobacterium; species Sphingobacterium sp. UBA7038. The sequence goes on along the minus strand of NZ_DLAV01000004.1, from coordinate 13,859 downwards.
TCAATTTTTGAGTAAAAAATGGGAGCTGGCGTTGAAAGGTGGCTATGAGATTGCGGGATCGCGGGATGATAAGCAACTCGGCAAGAATTTTCGCCAAAACTGGACCTATTTTGCGGCTTTGCAACATAAGCCGTTTCATAACCAGGATCTTCGGTTCTATCTAGGTTACGTCGGTAACACCGTAAACTATAAGGACTATATGGATATGGCCAAGAGTCAGTACAACCGCTTAGCCTTTGGGGCATATTTTACCATTCCAGTTTTATAATAATTCCTTTAACAAATTAACAAATAACTATTTTTTTATGCGTTTAACACCGAGAGAAACAGAAAAGCTGCTGTTGCATTTGGCCGGCGAATTGGCGGCTAAGCGATTGAAACGCGGGGTAAAATTAAATTATCCAGAGTGTATCGCTTACATCAGTGCCCAGATCATGGAGGAGGCTAGGGACGGGAGGTCTGTGGCGGACTTAATGTCTTATGGTACTACTTTATTGAAAAGGAGCCAAGTCATGGAAGGAGTCCCCGAAATGATCCATGATGTTCAAATCGAAGTAACTTTTCCGGACGGTACTAAATTGGTGACTGTCCATGATCCTATTCGTTAATAAATATTGAATGATATGATTCCAGGAGAATACATTTTAAAAAAAGAGGAAATCAAAGCTAATGTTGGGCACAGAACCACAAGCATCGTTGTGAAAAATGAAGGTGACCGACCTATTCAGGTGGGTTCACACTATCATTTCTTTGAAGCCAACAAGTTGCTTTCCTTCGACAGAGAGAAAGCGTTTGGGATGCGCTTGAATATTCCAGCCAGTACCGCTGTTCGTTTTGAACCAGGGGAACAAAAATCAGTTGTTCTGGTTGAATTTGGCGGAAGTAAGGAAATCCACGGTTTTAATGGATTGACAAATGGTAAGTATACAGATCAATCGGTGAAAAGCAAAGCCATTGATAAAATGAAAAAATTAAAATTCAGACAATCGAAGTAACTATGGGAGGATGGAATAGACGCGAATGGATTAAAGTCGTAGGACTCACCACGTTGGGAACTACTGTTGGTCTACATGCGCTTGGTTTAGATAAACTAGGTTTAGATAAATCATCTGTAAAATATGTTGATGGGGAACTTTATATCCCAAGAGACAAATATGCTGCTCTTTTTGGACCCACCACTGGAGATAAGGTTCGTCTGGCAGATACAGAGCTTTTCATTGAAATTGAAAAAGATTTCAATGTTTACGGAGAAGAGAACAAGTTTGGCGGTGGTAAAACCATTCGTGACGGTATGGGACAATCTGCCCGTGCCTTGCGTGATGAGGGGGTATTGGATTTTTGCATCACTAATGTCATTATCATCGACCACTGGGGTATCGTAAAAGGTGATATCGGAATTAAGGATGGTAAAATTGTCGGTATTGGTAAAGCTGGAAACCCAGATGTACAGGATGGTGTAACCGAGGGCATGATCATCGGTGCGTCTACGGAAGTACATGGGGGAGCAGGCTATATACTAACTGCCGGCGGTATTGATACGCACATTCACTTTATCTCGCCGCAACAGATTGAAACAGCCCTATATTCTGGAGTAACCACGTTCATTGGTGGCGGTGCGGGACCAGCCGACGGAACACTGGCCACGACAGTGACTTCAGGAAAGTGGTATATCGAGCGTATGTTTGAAGCTTTTGAAAACCTTCCTATCAATGTTGGCTTTTTCGGAAAAGGTAACGTATCGACCACTAAACCTATCGAAGAACAAATTGAAGCTGGAGCACTGGGCGTCAAAATCCATGAAGATTGGGGGGCTACTCCGGCAACAATTGATGCGGCATTGAAAGTTGCTGATAAATACGATGTACAAGTCGCAATCCATACCGACACGTTGAATGAAGCCGGTTTCCTGGAAGATACTGTTGCCGCCATAGATGGTCGTGTAATCCATACTTTCCACACGGAAGGAGCTGGCGGTGGACACGCTCCGGATATTATTAAGATCGCCATGTATCCCAATATCCTCCCTGCATCTACCAATCCAACAAAACCTTTTACGGTAAATACTGCTGAAGAACATTTGGACATGTTGATGGTCTGCCATCACTTGGATAAAAATGTGAAAGAAGATGTAGCATTTGCTGATTCACGTATCCGTCCTCAGACCATCGCTGCCGAAGATATTTTGCAAGACATGGGTGTATTCTCCATTATGAGTTCGGATAGCCAAGCGATGGGACGTGTGGGAGAGGTTATTTCCCGTACATTCCAAACGGCCCATAAGATGAAAATCCAACGCGGCCCTTTAGCTGAAGATAAAGGCAAAGAAAATGATAACTTCCGTGTCAAACGTTATGTATCTAAATTTACAATCAACCCTGCTAAAGCACATGGTATTGATCAATATATCGGTTCGATTGAAAAAGGAAAGTATGCCGATTTGATCCTTTGGAAACCGGAATTATTTGGTGTAAAGCCCGAGTTGATCATCAAAGGAGGTATGATTTTGGGTGCTAAAATGGGGGACGCCAATGCGTCGATTCCGACACCACAGCCTATTATTTATAGGCCAATGTTTGGAAATTACGGTAAAGCAGTTTCAAAACTATGCTTCAATTTCGTTTCGAAAATTTCGTTGGAGAACGGAAATATTCAAAAATTGAATTTATCGCGTAAATGTCTGCCTGTGGAGGGATGTCGTACGGTGATGAAAAAAGATATGGTCCATAATCATGCTACACCAAATATCGTCGTTAATCCAGAAACATACGAAGTGACAGTAGATGGTGTGTTGGCAACCTGTGAACCGTTGAAGGAACTTCCAATGGCCCAACGGTACTTCTTATTCTAATTGGTTATTTATGTTGTTAGCAAGAGACATTAAGGGGAATATTTGGACCGATGGCACCGATCAGGACGGCGTTGAACTTGATTTTTTGGAACTCGAATGGTTCGATACGGAAAGACGTATTATCCGGGGCTTCACTGTTGCAGGCCGCGAAATAGGCTTTAAAAATTTAGGAACGGAATCCTTGTTCGACGGTGATATTTTGTTTGAAACAAAGGACCTGCGCATCGCTGTTCGAATATTGCCCTGTCCTTGCCTTGTTGTACGCCCCAAAAACCTCTTGGATATGGCTCGGATATGTCTCGAAATTGGCAATAAACATATCCCTGTTTTCATAAACGCTGCACATGAAATTATTGCAGCGTATGAAAACCCCCTCTGGGAAATCTTAGAAAGGGCCGGTTTTACACCGACGAAAGAGTTACGGGTGATTGAAAGAACCCATACTTTACGCATACATCAGTATGCTGTAGTCCAGCATAAAATTACCTTGGCCAAGGGGCTTTAATACTTAATTAATAACGATTACATATGAATCCATTGTTGACATTAATGCAGATTAACGACTCTGTATTTCCGATTGGAGGCTTCACACATTCCTATGGCTTGGAAACCTATATCAATAAAGAGATTGTACATGATGCTAAAACAGCAAAAGAATATGCACAGACTTTATTGGAGCATAGCTTCTATTACAACGATGCCGCTTTTTTTCATAAGGCCTGGCAATTGTGTGAATCAAGAGCAACCAAGAAAAAGATCGCTGAACTGGATGCATTAATTACTGCTTTCAAAGCCCCCTATGAGATTCGGGATGCCAGTAAAAAATTGGGAATACGGTTTTTGAAATTAACAGAAAAGTTAAAACCGGTCAAGCGTTGTTCGGCTTATCTAAAGGCTATCAATGCGCAAGAACTGCATGGTCACTATGCAATGGCATTTGCCATGTTTGCCCATGCACAGGAAATTAGTTATGCAGACGCACTGAGCGCTTTTTATTATAATTCTTTGAATGGTATTATGACGAATTGTGCCAAACTGGTTCCCATTAGCCAAATGGATGCACAGCAGATTTTGTTTAAACTGCAGCCCTTGATTAATAAATTGGTCGGATTACAGCCCGAACTGGATGAGGATCTAATTGGAAATTGTTGTATCGCTCAGGATATTCGATGCATGCAACATGAAAAATTATACACGAGAATTTACATTTCGTAAAAAAATTGAAATAAAGATGTCTAAGAGAAATTACGTGAAAATTGGTGTTGCTGGTCCTGTGGGCTCTGGCAAGACGGCACTTATTGAACGGTTGACACGTTCGATGTCGGCAGATTATAGTATTTGTGTTGTAACGAATGATATTTATACGCGTGAGGACGCGATGTATCTACAGCAGAATTCGGCACTGCCCGCTGAACGTATTATTGGTGTTGAAACAGGAGGTTGCCCGCATACGGCAATCCGTGAAGATGCTTCGATGAATATTGAAGCTGTAGAAGAATTAGCGCATCGTTTTGAGGATGTGGAACTGATATTTGTTGAAAGTGGGGGTGATAATCTGACAGCCACGTTTAGTCCGGATCTAGCCGATTTGACCATATTCGTTCTTGATGTTGCTGAAGGCGAAAAAATGCCACGTAAAGGCGGGCCAGGTATTACGCGCTCGGATCTGTTGTTGATCAATAAAATAGACCTTGCCCCTTATGTAAATGCGGACTTGGAAGTGATGCGTCAGGACACCATCCGCATGCGCGGTGAACGACCATTTATTTTTACAAACTTAATGACTTTAGAAGGTTTGGAAGATGTAAAATCATGGATCAAAAAGTATGCTTTGTTGGAGCCTGTAGGCTAAATTTTATCGTATATGGATAGCAAAATCGTATTAAATGTTGCCAAAGAGGACGGCAGAAGCAGATTGAAGGAGAGTTATCATAATGCACCTTATAAACTAACGCATTATGGCGCTGCAGGATTGACCAACCATTTGGAAATGATCATCATGAGTGCATCGCCTGGTATTATGGATACGGATTATTTGCATATTGATGTTCGTGTGAAAAAAGATGCACAATTGAAGCTTTTTACACAGTCCTTCAATAAGCTTCACCCCATGAAAACGGGAGCAAAGCAACATACGGATGTGCATGTGGATGCCGGAGGCCTATTTCATTACATTCCACACCCAGTAACGCCGTTTAAGGATTCTATTTTCAAGGCAAGCAATCATATTCACTTGGCTGAAGATGCGGTTTTGATGTGGGGGGATATTATTAGTGTGGGTAGAATCCACATGAAAGAGGCATTTGAGTTCGATAGTCTGCATACGCAAACCAAGATTTTTAGAAATGGTAAACTGTCTTTTATTGACAATCAGGTTTTGCGGCCCAAAAGTCAGCCGATACAGAAGATGTTGTTTTTTGAGGGATACACCCATCAGGCCACTTTTGTGTTCTCGGCTCTTTTTGCGCAAGAATTAAAATATGAATTGGATGAAATCTTAACTGTCGAATACAACGATATTTCTTATGGTTTTACACAGGCTTCAAAAGATGTGGTTATCCTGCGTGCTTTGGGTACTGATGGAGAGTTATTGTACGACTTCTTACACATGTTGGGCCAATTGTGTTGGGATTTTACACAATATAAGCTTTCTGAAAAGAAGGAAGAGACAACAGTTGAAGCGATAGCGGAAGATGAGAAATCGAAGGCCGAGGAAATCAGCGTCATTGAACAGCGCAAACCCCGTCGAAAAAGTAAGCCCGAGTTGATGGAAGCTGTCGTGGTGGAAGGAACTAATTATGCATAAGGAGAGCCTGCACGAGGAGATATGGATTGATGTTATCCCTGATTTTGACCAATTGAAGCTGGGCCGCGATTCAGATATTTTGGATCTTTCCTATTATGAAGTAAATAAGCGCGTTATCCAGCGAAAAACAAGAAAGGGTAATCTGGTGCGCATACAGCGCGATGATAGCAGCGCACTGCGTTCAGGACAGTGTATTTATCATCGCGGTGATTTATTTATCCAGGTCAACATTTTACCTTGTCTTTGTGTATTGTTGGATTGTCAGAATCTATCAGTTGTGGGCGAGTTCTGCTTCGACGTGGGCAATCGGCATCTGCCAGTTTATCTCAAAGCAGATGGGCGATTTGCTGTTTCCTATGACGGACGTCTCTATCAGGCGCTAAAAGAAAAATACAAGGGCTTTATCACGTTGGAAAATACGATTTTGGAACCTGATGAGCAGATTACCTACATTCGTAGGCCTATCCTCGAATGATGAAATGTTGGTTTTAGCGAAAAATTGCGCATTTTTGTCGCTATGAAATTTGGCGAGGAATTGCAAGCATGGTATCGACAGCATAAACGAGATCTGCCGTGGCGAGAAACAAAAGATGCCTACAAAATATGGCTTTCTGAAATTATTCTGCAACAGACTCGTGTCGAACAGGGCTTACCCTATTATGTACGTTTTGTCGAGCGATTTAAGAATGTTGTGGAATTTGCGAATGCAGAAGAAGATGATATTCTCCATCTTTGGCAAGGTCTGGGTTATTATTCTCGAGGACGGAACATGCATAAGGCTGCCCGAATTGTTCGCGATCAGTATCAGGGTGTCTTTCCGGTAGATTATCAAACATTAATAACGCTTCCGGGAATAGGTGAGTATACTGCTGCGGCGATATCTTCTTTTGCGAACGATGAAGCCCAGGCGGTATTGGATGGAAATGTGTTTCGTGTACTAGCGCGATACTATGGCATAGAAACACCTATCAATTCTACAGAAGGAAAGAAGATTTTTACAGCTATCGCTAAAGAAAATCTTGATCGTAAACACCCGGCATTGTATAATCAGGCAATTATGGATTTTGGGGCTACCCATTGTAAGCCCAAGCTGCCTTTATGTGAATTCTGTATGTTTCGTCCTTCCTGTTATGCGCTGAGTCAGGGGCAGGTAGAGCAGTTGCCTGTAAAGCTTAAAGCCAAGGCAAGTAAAGATAGATACTTTAATTATTTTATCTTGAAGGACAACGATCGGATACTGATGTCCAAACGCGGTGCAAGTGACGTTTGGCAGAACCTATATGAGTTTCCGCTTTTGGAGTCTAACTACAGCTTGTCTATTCCGGATGTTCTTAGCGATGAGTGGTTTATTTCCTGTTTCGGCCCCGATGCACAACTTTATGTTTTACAGCAGCAGACAAAACATATCCTGAGTCATCAGAATATCTACGCGACAATTTTTGAGGTGCGGTTAAAAGGCGATCTAATTCAAAAAAAATCCAATTGGGATTATGTATTTCTAAAAGATTTAGATAAATTAGCTAAACACAAGTTGATCTTTACCTTTTTGGAAAGGTCAAATTTTTAACCATTTATGCTTTTAAATTATGTCAGGAGTTAACAAAGTCATTTTAGTGGGACATCTTGGAAAAGATCCCGAAATTCGCTATTTAGAAGGTAATGTCTCTGTTGCCAGTTTTCCATTGGCAACATCAGAAACGTATAACAAAGACGGGAAAAGAGTAGAACAAACCGAATGGCACAATATTGTAATGTGGCGAGGTCTGGCTGACGTGGCTGTAAAATATCTAACAAAGGGGAAGTTAGTTTATATTGAAGGTCGACTGCGGACGCGTACTTATGAGGATAAGGAGGGTATTAGACGATATGCTACAGAGGTTGTCGCTGAAACCTTCACGCTTTTAGGTCGTAAATCGGATTTTGAACCGAATGCTGGTGTAAGTGCTGGTAATACAGCAAACACGCAGGCGCAAAAAGTCGAAGATAAGGAAGTGGAGGTCGATTTTACGGAGAATGATCAGGAGGATAATCCATTACCATTTTAAGCTGAAGAATTTGAGATTATGTAAAAACTTTACATGTATAATAACTATTGTAAAATCATCGATAAAACAAAAGAGCAGGCAACTAAGCCCGCTCTTTTGTTTTATCAGCGTTTTAGCCGTATAATCTGATTCCTTTCTCCCAAGCGAGCATGCTGTTTCTGTTGTGATGTTTTTAATGCCCGGTCGAAGTTCAAAATTTCTTTTTGGTGGAAATTTTGGCTATGTTTGCTCTAATTATGTTGCAAGATAGAATTACGCAGTATACTGAAGAGATTAAGGCATTTGCGCCAGCTTCTTCAGCCGATGTAGAAAATTTCAGATTGAAGTTTTTGGTTTCCAAAGGGATTGTGAAAAATCTTTTTGATGAATTCAAAACAGTTACGCCTGAAGAGAAGCGTACTTTGGGAAAAGTGTTGAATGAATTTAAGCAGTTAGCAGAAAATACATTCAAAGAAGCACAAGAAAAGTTCGGGTCTGGTGAGAAGCAAAAATCCCAGGAACTAGCGGGTGATTTAACATTGCCTGGTCAAGGTTTTCAGCTGGGGTCTAGACATCCCATCTCTTTAGTTCGTAAAGAAATTGTTGAAATTTTCAAGAAATTAGGCTTTATTGTATCAGAAGGACCGGAAATTGAAGATGATTGGCATAATTTCTCCGCACTAAATTTTCCGCCGGAACATCCTGCGCGTGATATGCAAGATACTTTCTTTATCAAAAAACAAGAAGGTAATGACATTACATTGAGAACGCACACCTCTTCGGTTCAGGTGCGTTTAATGGAAGCCGGTAAACCGCCATTTCGTGCGATAATGCCTGGACGTGTTTATAGAAATGAAGCTATATCAGCCCGTGCGCACTGTTTCTTTCATCAGGTAGAAGGTTTATATGTAGACGAAAATGTTTCTTTTGCCGATTTGAAACAAACGTTATATCATTTTGTTCAAGAGATGTATGGTGAAGGTACCAAAGTGCGTTTCCGTCCGTCCTATTTTCCTTTCACTGAACCTTCGGCCGAAATGGATATCTCCTGTACAATCTGCAAGGGGGCAGGGTGTAACTTGTGTAAGTACTCTGGCTGGGTAGAAATTTTAGGTTGCGGTATGGTCGATCCTAACGTGCTTGATAACTGTGGTATCGATAGTAAAAAGTATTCTGGTTTTGCTTTTGGTATGGGAATAGAACGTATCACAAACCTTAAATATGTGATTAAAGACTTACGTCTTTTCTCAGAAAATGACACACGTTTCTTGTCTCAATTTGAGACTGAATTAATATAAATTATTCATTGTAAAGATTGTGGCATCACATTATTCTCTACGATAACTAGGCAAGAGAACAATGTGATGCTTTTTGGTCTTTAGGCTTTGTAGATGACTTTCAACATTCGTACGATCTAACGTATATGGAACCAGATTATATTATTGAATCCATAAAAAGAACAGCACGTGAGCTCTTTCGTCAAAATGGCTATCATAAAACCAGTGTGAACACATTGGCAAAAAAAGCTAAGATTGCGAAGGCGACAGTGTACAAGTATTTTGATAGTAAAGAAATGATCCTGCATGCCATTCTCATGGATTATCTTCGTGCGAGTCTGCAGGATATTTTGAAAACAACCAAATATGAAGATGATATGGCTTCGTTTTTGGCTTCAACAATATTGCGGGTAAGCCGACTGACCTATACGGCTTGCAATGAATTGATCGGCTGGGAATTTATCCGGGAATCTGCAAACGCCCAAGAATATTTAAAAACGCTGTCTGAAGATTTGGAGTTTCTGCTCTTAAGTACATTCATTCAGAATGAAAAGATAAATGAAGCGATTAGCGAAGAGAAGCTAACCTTTTTGATCAAGTCCAGTAAAAGTATTGTGTTTTCTTTTGCTTTTACGGCTGTCTCAGATGCCGATGTGCGGAAAAACTTTATTTCGTTTCAGAAAGAAATCCTTCCTTATCTTGTTCAGGCAACAGTTCAGTAAAGTTGTTATAACGCGCGCATCCCTTTCTAATTCGCGACGTTATGTCCATTGCTGAAAAAGGTTTACATCTTATCTTTTTTGCATGCTCACTTTTTTATGATGCTCTGCAACGTTCATGCTGTTGCCGGGTTGTATTCGTATTGTGTTCGTACCACCTTCGGAGATGAACACTCTTGCAACTATTATTGACCTGACTCGGAACAGATAATTCCTGTTCAGAGTCAGGTCAGAATCTGGTCAGTATTGGTACACAATCTGTATCGCATCCGAATAAGGTACGAACAATGTCCGAATCTGATCCCCGTATTTTATTCGCTTGAAACTTATCATACCCGTCAGGTACTCGTTTATGCCAGTGATAATCAATGGCTATAAATCATTTATGCAGATGAAAAATCGGTATAAATTTGTATTTTTGCACCCTATGAGTAGAAGAATTCCGCAAGAGAAAAAGTTCTTGAAAGATATTGCCATCATTGATATTGCCGAAGAGGGTAGAGGTGTTGGAAAAACCGAAGATTTGGTTTTGTTTGTAGAAAAAGCTGTTCCCGGTGATGTTGTTGACGTGGAGCTTATGCGCAAGAAAAAGAATTTTGCGGAAGCTCGGGTAACCAGTTTAAAAGAGGCTTCATCTTATCGCGTAGATCCGTTTTGTGAACATTTCGGTGTGTGTGGTGGATGTAAATGGCAGCATATGACCTATGATGCTCAATTAAAATTCAAGCAACAATCTGTCGATAATGCCCTATCGCGTATTGGGAAAGTGGATACTTCAGCGATGGAAAGTATCTTGGGCTCTGCGCAAACGGAATACTATAGAAATAAATTAGAATATACATTTTCCAACAAAAAATGGTTGACTTCAGTTGATGAAGATGCGTCCCAATTGGAAATGAATGCGCTAGGTTTTCACGTGCCAGGGCGTTTTGATAAGATTTTAGATATTGATCATTGTTTTTTGCAAGAAGATCCGTCAAATGAAGTTCGCAACAGCATTCGTGATTTTGCGCTTAGTCAAGGTATGACGTTCTACGATCTGCGTGAACACACCGGTGTATTGCGCAATTTGATTATCCGTATCTCGTCTACCGGGGAGATGATGGTGATCGTTGTGTTTGCATATCCTGAAGAAGGACAGGTTGAGTTGTTGATGGAATTTGTTAAAGAAAAGTTTCCTCAAGTCGCTTCCTTGTTATATATCGTAAACCAGAAACGCAATGATACAATCTTCGACCAGGATATTCATGTATATGCAGGTCGTGACTTTATCTATGAGGAGATGGAGGGCTTGCGTTACAAAGTGGGGCCTAAGTCGTTCTATCAAACAAACTCTGCACAAGCGTATGAGCTGTATAAAATCACACGTGACTTTGCCAATTTAAAGGGGGATGAGCTGGTGTATGATTTGTATACAGGAGCAGGTACAATTGCAAACTTTGTCGCTAAGAAGGCAAGAGAAGTTGTGGGTGTAGAGTATGTTCCCACTGCCATTGAGGACGCTAAAGTGAATTCGTCGATCAATGATATCACGAATACAAAGTTTTACGCCGGTGATATGAAAGATGTGTTGACCCCTTCCTTTATCGCCGAACACGGTAAACCGGATGTGGTTATTACCGATCCACCACGTGCAGGAATGCACGCTGACGTTGTAGCGCGTTTGTTAGAAATGGAATCGCCGCGTATTGTATATGTCAGTTGTAATGCTGCTACACAGGCCCGCGATTTGGTGTTGTTAGGCGAAAAATATGAGGTGAAGCGGATCAAGCCGGTAGATATGTTTCCGCATACGCAACACGTTGAGAATGTCGTTTTATTGGAGTTAAAGAAGTAATAGGATACCATATGGAAGTAGAAGATTTATTTGCAGGATCTGCAAGAGAAGAAAATACAGCGTCTACAGCGCAAAGTCCATTGAAGAGTTTGCAGGTAGATCTCGATTTTTATAGTGAATCAATCCGTGAGGTAGCGCAGGAGATTGTTGAAGAAGGTTATTCTGACTATCCTATTTTTGTTGCACATCAGCATGAAGTTTCTGTTGGTGAACTGATATTGGATCGTAAAGAATTGGAAACAAAATGGAGTATAAATGCCTCTACATTGGAAGAGTTTGTAGAAATGGATATTATTCAAGAAGATCGTAAGGCTTCTTTTATTCAGAACTATAAACCTGCGAAAGACTATATGTGCTTATTTGTTGTCGTTGCTGAAGGCGCTAATTTTGTTTTTTATCCATACAAGTGATCAACAAAGAATATTTAAACTTTTTTAACAGTACAAGTGTCAAACTATTACTACTTTTAGCAAAGTAGGTTAGGTGTAACAGGGAATTAATAAATTGAAATAAATTATAAACTGTTCTTTACGGAAATGAATGTTTGACCCAATAAAATTGTTGAGAATCACAATCGCACTGAAACCAATTGGGGTAATTGAAGAGAAATATTAGGATGAAAATAATACAGATACATATATTAGGGCTTTTTTTACTGTTATTCACCTATTTCGGTGCTACTGCGCAACAGTTGCAGAAGGTTTCGGGGATGGTGCTGCAAAAAGGTAACGGTAATCGCATTGGAGATGCTGTGGTGCTTAATATGCGTACACACAGGTCTACGTTGAGTAACTCTTTTGGTGTTTTTACGATTGATGCATCGGTAGGAGATTCCTTGTCTTTTACAAAAGTTGGGTATTCACCGGTTAAAACTGTGCTGACCAACCTGAACGAGTTTTATGTGGAGTTGCAAGAAGGGATCCGATTGGAGACTGTCATCGTTGAACGAAAAACAAAGGAGGCCGAATTAAATGATGCCATGAGTAATTACGCTAAAAAGGGCGTTTATAATGGGGGTAAAAATAAGTTCGGGACCTATCTGGGTAGCCCGGCAACAGCGCTTTATAATCTTTTTGGACGGGAAGCCAAGAACGCCAAACGCTTTGGGCGTTTTATGGATAGGGAGAAGGATGAGTTGCAAGTTGATCGTATTTTTTCTCGGGAGGCTGTTAAAAACCTGACGAAACTGGATAGTACAGAATTAGATGCTTTTATGATACGCTATCGTCCATCGTTTGATCTTGCTGAGCATTGGGGACAGTACGATCTAATGCATTACGTACAGCAGTCTATGGACGACTTTAATGCCAAGGGAAGGCCTAAAGGGGCTCTTTTACCTGATATTGAAGTAAAGACTCAAGAAAAATAAAAACATTTTGCTTTTGTTACTGTTAGCTGATTGTAAGGTCGGAAAAGGTGATTTAAAATTTTGTAGCGTATCAACGTCATTTTCGGAAGTTTTAAGTGCCTTTTTTCGTGTTTTGTAACAAAAAAGTTGATAAAAATATCTTTTGGCACTTTGTTTGATTTTAGTAGAACGGTATTTAATTTGAATATTAAAAGTCTTAGATAGCATACATATGAAAATGAATAGAAAATTGGCTGTATTAGGTTTGACAGTTGCAACCTCAGCTATGTTATTTGGAAGTTGTTCTACCATCCAAAATACAAATAATACAACTAAAGGCGGCGTAATCGGTGGTGTTGCCGGTGGTGCATTGGGTGCATTGATCGGAGGTAAAGCTGGTAATACGGCAATAGGTACTTTGGCTGGTGCTGCCATTGGTGGTGCTGCAGGTGTATTGATCGGTAAAAAAATGGATAAGCAAGCCGCTGAGATTTCTAAAACTGTTGAAGGCGCGGAAGTTACACAATCTGCGGAAGGAATCGTGGTTAAGTTTGATTCAGGTATTTTATTCGATTTCAATAAATCAGATTTAAAAGCGTCAGCTAAAGATAATATCGCAAATTTGGTAACAACCTTGAACAAAGAACAAGGTACTGAAATCCTGGTTATCGGACATACAGATAATGTAGGTACGTTGGCTGCGAATGAAAAAGTGTCTTTGGACCGCGCAAATTCTGTACGTGCATTTGCGGTATCTAAAGGCTTAGCGTCTTCGCGTATTAGAACTGAAGGTAGAAACTTCTCTGAGCCAATTGCAAGTAACGATACGGAAGCAGGACGTGCTCAAAATCGTCGTGTTGAAATCGTGATTGTGGCAGGTGATCAAATGAAGAAAGAAGCAAAACAACAAGCAGGTCAATAAATCTGATTCAGGACTTTGGTCTTTTCGGAGTCTGTTTGACTTGATTGCGAATCATAGAAAGAAGCTGTCTCAAATTTA
>NZ_DLAV01000028.1:85562-118209 GCF_002494055.1 Sphingobacterium sp. UBA7038 | reverse complement strand
AGCCCTTGCTGGAAACAGTCAGGGCTTCTTTCGTTTAAGTACTTCCGTATTTCCATGTACAGGCTATTGCATATCCTCCGCCTATCGGTTATCGCAGTACGTTGCTTGAGTTTACTTTCCTTATAGGCTATCCAACTGTTGTGAATTATACAGTGAGTGGCTATAGTTCTTGCTATAAAATTCATATGTTATACGGTCATTCTACACTGTTATTAAGCTTAATAAGGCAGATATCATTGTATCCACATACTATTTCTCATCTACATATCCCGATCAGGAACCCGATAACATTATACTTCTAGCTAGGCCTCTGTGAAGTTACAATTGCTTAACGATAACAAATGCAGCTCGGCATTCATTAGTAATCATTGCTGGATTATATTGTAGCAATGCCATTATTCTACTCGGAATTTCATTATTAAAAACTCTGTGGCTGCAGAATATCGATTGAAAAACAACGAAGATAAAAATTTAAGCAATCGTTTGTGTAGATTAAGCAAACGATTGCTTTCAAGTTTCATTTTTTATTTAGAAAAAAGTGTTATATTATTGTTATAGAGATTAAGTTCTTTAAATAGAACCAACTATAAAATCCGATCCAAAAGGATTTTTTCTATTGACTGTTTAGTTTGTTTTAAAATAGGTGATTTTTTAGCGGGACCAATTGGTCCCTTTAAATTTATATGAACTTTAAATTATGGATTCTAGAAGAGATTTTCTTAAAAAAGCCGGAATATTGTCATCGCTGGCTGTTTCACTCCCTACTCTGGTCAATGCCAATACGGCAGCCGCGTCGTTTAATATGTCTGGATATGCAGCTCCAAAAATCGATAAAGTCAGAGTAGCGGTGATAGGATTGGGTATGCGCGGTCCTGGTGCTGTTGAACGCTTGTCCTTTATTGAGGGATGCGAAATTGTCGCACTTTGTGACAAGCATCCAGACCGGGTGGAGCGCGCAACAAAAATTGTTACATCGAAAGGTTTAGCAGCTCCTAAAGCGTATTCAGGTGAAGATGGCTGGAAATCCTTGTTGAAAGAAGAGAAGCTTGATCTGGTCTATATTTGTACGCCTTGGGATTATCATACTCCGATTAGTATTGCGGCGATGAAAGCGGGTAATCACGTGGCTTGTGAAGTCCCGATCGCTTTGACAATCAAGGATTGTTGGGAGGTGGTAAAAACATCCGAGGCAACTAAAAAGCATTGTATGATGCTGGAGAACTGCTGTTATGATTTCTTCGAAATGCTGACATTGAATATGGTGCGCCAAGGCTTGTTTGGCGAGCTCGTTCACGCCGAAGGTGCTTATATTCACGATTTGCTTGATCTTAACTTTGCAAAAAATGGCTATGATAACATGTGGCGCCTAAGAGAAAATATAAAACTAAATGGAAATCTGTACCCTACACATGGACTTGGACCTGTGGCACAATGCTTAAATATCAATAGAGGGGATAAAATGGATCATCTTGTGGCGGTGTCTTCCAGTGATTTTATGATGGGAGAAAAAGCGAAAGAGTTAGCCGCTAAGGATTCTTTTTTTCAGGAATTTGTAGGAAAGAAATACCGTGGTAATATGAATACAACGCTTATCCGTACGGCCAAAGGGAAAACGATTATGTTGCAGCATGATGTTACTTCTCCTAGACCTTATTCTAGGCTACATACACTGAGTGGTACCAAAGGGTTTGCACAAAAGTACCCTACGGAGAATATTGCTTTTGGTCATGAATTCATTACAGAACAGAAATTGAAGGAACTGTATGATAAATACACCCCAGAATTGGTAAAATATATTGGTGAGCAGGCAAAGCAGGTCGGTGGACACGGTGGGATGGATTTTATGATGGACTGGCGTCTAATTGATTGTTTGCGCAATGGATTACCTTTGGATCAGGATGTCTATGACGCTGCTTCATGGAGCTGTATCGTACCGTTGAGTTTCGAATCTGTCGAAAAGAACTGTAAAACAGTTGATGTACCGGATTTCACAAAAGGTGCATGGAAAAATAATACGCCGGTAGAAATCACGTTAAAAGGTGGCGGAAATACGCCTATCCGTTCGAGATCAGCGAAAAAAGAAAATATACAATTGGGCGTATAGCCCTCCTATATAAAATGACTTATTGAAGGGGAACTTTTTATTGTTCCCCTTTTATGTTTATCTTTAATTATGTTATTCAATCTGACTCTAATTACCTGTTTATCGTTATTTTCCACCAAGGATACACTTTCCTGTTGTGTTGGGGAAAATATACCTACTCGCGCTGGTATGATAAAATCCCAAATTGCCCAGCTAAAAAGCAAGAATGCGGACAAAATGATATTGGTCGAAGGGGGCAAATTTCTAATGGGAAGTTCAAATTTTGAAGATAGTAAGCCCCTACATCAGGTTGAACTAAATTCATTTTATATGGATGAACATGAGGTCACAAATGCACAGTTTGCGCAGTTTGTAAAGGAGACGGGTTATGTAACTGTTGCTGAGCGAGAGCTTGATCCGAAAGATTTTCCGGGAGTGGATCCCAAGATGTTAGTCCCGGGATCGGCTGTGTTCTCTAAGCCCAAAGAACTCAATTCATTAAATAATTACCTGATGTGGTGGGAGTATGTCCCTGGTGCAAACTGGCAACATCCCGAGGGGCCGAATAGCTCGATAAAGGACAAAATGAATTATCCTGTTGTTCAGGTTGCCTATGAAGATGCTGCAGCTTATGCGGAATGGGCAGGCAAGCGATTACCTACAGAAGCGGAATGGGAATATGCGGCTAGAGGACGTAAAGATGCAAACGACGATTTGTATTATTGGGGCCAAGACTTGAAGCCTAATGGTAAATGGACCGCAAATATTTACCAGGGAAAGTTTCCGGTACAAGATTCAAAAGAAGATGGATTTGAGGGGACAGCACCTGTAAAATCATTTCAGGCAAATGCGTTGGGACTGTATGATATGGAAGGGAATGTGTGGGAATGGTGTGCTGATTTTTATAGACCTGACTATTATCAGCATAGTACAGCTGCTAATCCCAAAGGACCACAAGATTCTTATGATCCACAGGAACCAAATCTTGAAAAACGCGTTCAGCGGGGAGGGTCATTTCTTTGCAATGATCAATATTGCGAAAGGTATAAAGCCGGAAGCAGAGGAAAAGGAGAGGTCAACAGTCCTACAAATAATGTTGGATTTCGCTGTGTAAAAGATATAAAATAGAAAAGGCTTGCATGTGCAAGCCTTTTCTATTTTATTGATATGCCTTATTGTGCATTCAAAAACATTGATTTTTGATTGTACAATTCTCTGAAATAAGGATCTTGTAGATCTTTGATAAAGCGAATTGCTTCACCAGTTGATTTCATCTCAGGGCCTAATTGCTTGTCTACTTCAGGGAATTTATTGAAAGAGAATACAGGTTCTTTAATCGCGTATCCTTTCAATTTACGTTCGATTGTAAAGTCTTTCAATTTATTGACGCCCAACATGACTTTAGTTGCAATATTGATGTAAGGAACATCATAAGCTTTAGCGATGAAAGGAACTGTACGTGATGCACGTGGATTAGCCTCGATTACATATACATTTTCACCTTTGACAGCAAACTGGATGTTTAATAGACCTCTTACGTTCAACGCTTTTGCCAATTTAATAGAGTATTCTTCCATTTTGTCCTGAACAGCTTGTGATAGACCAAATGGAGGCAATACCGCCGATGAGTCACCCGAGTGGATACCTGCAGGCTCGATGTGTTCCATCATACCAATGATGTGTACATCTTCACCATCACAGATTGAATCTGATTCAGCTTCTTCTGCACGATCCAGGAAGTGGTCAATCAGAATATGATTTCCAGGAAGATTCTTCAACAAGTTAACGACAGCTTTTTCTAAATCTTCGTCATTGATGACAATACTCATTCCTTGTCCGCCCAATACGTAAGAAGGACGCACCAATACTGGATAGCCAACTTCGTTTGCAACTTGTAATGCTTCTTCTGCTGAAGTTGCTACACCGTATCTTGGATATGGAATTTCCAGTTCTTTCAATAGATCGGAGAAACGGCCACGGTCTTCTGCCAAGTCCATATTCTCAAATGAAGTACCGATAATTTTTACGCCAAGTTGCTCTAGACGCTCAGCCATTTTAAGAGCCGTTTGTCCACCCAACTGAACGATAACACCTTCGGGTTTTTCTAATTCGATGATCTCACGTACGTGCTCCCAGAATACGGGCTCGAAGTATAATTTGTCAGCCATATTGAAGTCTGTCGATACAGTCTCCGGGTTACAGTTAACCATAATCGCTTCGTAACCACATTCTTTAGCGGCTAATAAACCATGTACACAAGAGTAGTCGAACTCGATACCTTGACCGATACGGTTTGGACCAGAACCTAAAACGATGATTTTCTTTCTATCTGAAGAGATGGATTCGTTCTCTTCTTCGAATGTCGAATAGTAATAAGGTGTTTGTGCCGGGAATTCTGCAGCACAAGTATCGACCATTTTGTAAACACGGTTGATACCTAACTCCTTACGACGATCGTACACTTGATCCTCGGTTACATTTCCTAATAACCATGCGATTTGTACATCTGAATAACCTTTTTGTTTTAAGGTCATGAAGAAGTCGCGTGGAATATTATTCAATTGATAACGACGTAATTCTTGCTCAAGGTGTACCAACTCTTGGATCTGTACCAAGAACCATTTGTCGATACGTGTTGCCTTACGGATCGATTCCAAAGGAACGCCTAATTCGAAAGCATCTTTGATATGGAATAAGCGGTCACCAC
Organism: Sphingobacterium sp. UBA7038; assembly: GCF_002494055.1. Lineage (NCBI taxonomy): Bacteria > Pseudomonadati > Bacteroidota > Sphingobacteriia > Sphingobacteriales > Sphingobacteriaceae > Sphingobacterium > Sphingobacterium sp. UBA7038. Next base: position 113,419 of record NZ_DLAV01000028.1, on the reverse strand, counting down.
TTGGATGTTCGAGACTATCCATGATTTCGTCAAGGTTTCTCCATTGACGACCATCAGCACCTAAACCAGCGCGGCCAGTCTCCAAGGATTGACATGCTTTCTGTAAAGCTTCGATAAATGTACGGCCGATTGCCATAACTTCACCTACCGCTTTCATTTGTAGACCTAATTCTTTGTTTGCTCCTTTGAATTTATCGAAGTTGAAACGAGGAATCTTAACAATCACATAATCCAATGTTGGTTCAAAATATGCGGATGTTGTCTTGGTGATCTGATTTTGTAATTCATCTAAGTTGTAACCGATCGCCAGTTTAGCTGCAATCTTCGCAATTGGATAACCCGTTGCTTTCGATGCTAAAGCGGAAGAGCGTGATACACGTGGATTGATTTCGATGGCGATGATCTCTTCGTTTTCTGGGTTTACAGAGAACTGAACGTTACAACCACCCGCAAATGTACCAATTGAACGCATCATTAGGATAGCCTGATTACGCATATCTTGATAACATTTGTCTGATAATGTCATGCCTGGTGCAACGGTGATCGAGTCTCCAGTGTGGATACCCATTGGATCAAAGTTTTCAATAGTACAGATGATGATAACATTGTCATTGGTATCGCGAAGTAATTCCAACTCAAATTCTTTCCAGCCCAATACAGCTTGTTCAACCAAAACTTCATGTGTTGGTGATGCATGTAAACCTCTATTTAAGGCTGCGTCAAAATCTTCTTTTCTGTGAACAAACCCACCTCCTGTACCTGCAAGGGTATAAGATGGACGTATAACAAGCGGATAGCCAATCTCTTGTGCCGCTTCTTTACCTTCAAGGAATGAGTTTGCAATTTTGGATGTTGCAACGCCCACACCGATATCAACCATTAATTGACGGAATTCTTCGCGGTTTTCAGTTTTTTCAATGGCAGCAACATCAACACCGATAACTTTTACATTGTATTTTTCCCAAAGGCCTAGGTTGGAAGCTTCGATACATAAGTTCAAAGCCGTTTGACCACCCATGGTAGGAAGTACAGCGTCAATGTTGTGTTTTTGCAAAATCTCTTCAATACTTTCGCAAGTTAATGGAAGTAAGTAGACATTGTCCGCAACAACTTTGTCCGTCATGATTGTTGCAGGGTTTGAGTTGATGATGGATACTTCAATACCTTCTTCTTTCAATGAAAGGGATGCTTGAGATCCAGAATAATCAAATTCACAAGCTTGACCGATAACGATGGGACCTGATCCGATGATTAAAACCGACTTAATGGAAGTGTTTCTTGGCATTATATCTAGTTCAAAAAATTAAATTTCCTATTGTAAATCTGAGCAAAGACAATCAAAAATAGCTCATGGGGAAGGGTCATTCCGACTGCTTTGTCGGAGTGCAAAGTTACATTTTAAATTTTGAAAATTAAGTATTTATTTTAATAATATTTCAAAATTAAATGCCGTTTGTTGGAAAAGTAGTCCTGAAAAACAAAAACGAGTATAGAACCTTCATGATTTTAGAGCTATTGGTGCTGTGAAATCATGAAGGTTGTTGTTTTCCGATAACAGTGAGTTTTGAACTCATTGATGCTTTAATGAGAAACCACAAGTCAATAAAACATGCAGGTTTAGAAAACTGTCCAGATGTGTTTAATAAACGATGATTTCGTCTGTAAACAAATAACCTTTTTTAGGATTGCTGGCTTTGATCTTTATATAACGCGCCTGCTGTGCTTTGTCAAGTTTGAGTTCAAACCTTTTGAAAGTCAACTTGGACTCTTTATCGGATATATCATTTTTGATTGTTCCTACCGATCTGAAGGTACGGCCATTATCCGAAAGCAGGACTTCCATTTCTCCGGGCATGTAAACGCCTGGGCCAATTATCTGCATAAAATTCATGGCTACCTGGTGTATTTCTTCTCTACGTTCCATATCCACGACCACATCAATCGGACTGGTGAATCCTTGCCATTGGCCATCGTGATAGGAAAGTCCACCCATGATTCCATTTGTTAAGGTAGAATCTTTTTGTGCTGGATATCCCGACCATGCTGTGTTGTACGCTACTTTTTTTCCGATAGCGCGATGAATGTCAATATCAAAGGATAGGGTTGGACCAATTTTGATAGAATCTAGAAAATAAGCCGCATTGATATGGCCTGTCGAGCTGAGTTCAAATGGTCCGGTATACGGCGTAGACTGGATTGTAGGCTCACTGCCATCAATGGTATATCGGATCTGATCTGTTTTTAGTTGCTCGGTTGTCAGCATAATTTTATTGTTGTTTTTAGCTGCATTGTAGGTGGCCGTATAAGCGACATTAAAGGAAGGACGGTAATAATTGACGTTCAGATCTTGTAAAAGCTTATAATGAGATTGCAGTCTTCGCTCAAAGTCAGTCCAACTTTTCCCATCTTTATTGGTCCAATTGACCTCTGCTAAAGCCAATGCACGTGGGAATACCATATACTCAAGGTGTTCGGTGGTAGGAACATATTCTGTCCATATATTCGCTTGTGCTCCGAGAATATGCTTGGCTTTATCTCCTTGAATGGCCGCTGGAATAGGATCATATGAATACACCTTATCCAGTGTCAGGTAACCGCCGATGGCCTCAGGCTGTGTCCGAGGGTCTGTCTGATAAGAATCAAAATAGAGGTGTGAACCGGGAGTCATGATGACATCATGGCCTGCATTTGCGGCCTTTATGCCGCCATCTTCACCGCGCCAGCTCATGACGGTAGCTCCTTCGGTAAGTCCCCCTTGTAGGATTTCGTCCCAACCGATCAGTTTTCTACCCTTAGATTGCAGGTATTGATCCATTTGTCTGATGGCATAGCTCTGCAGTTCGTCGACAGATTTCAGTCCTTCTTTCTGCATGAGTGCCTGATCTTTTGGACAGGTTTCCCAATGCTTTTTCTCAGCTTCGTCACCGCCGATATGAATGTACTGGGAAGGGAATATTGTGAGGACTTCATCCAATACATTTTTTAGAAATTCAAAGGTTTTTTCATTACCGATGCAGAATTCTCCCTGACTATAGGGCTTTCCGGAACATGAGAGTTCGGGATATACGGCCAATACTTCTTCCGAATGTCCGGGCATTTCTATTTCGGGAATAACATTGATTCCTTTGCGGGCAGCATAATCGACCAATTCGCGGGCCTCTTCCTGTGTATAGAATCCACCGCTGGCATTTGGCGTACCTTTTTCTACATACTGACGACCATTGTTCCACCAATCTTTCCAGCTCGTATGTGTTCGCCAGGCCGCTTTTTGTGTTAACTCTGGGTACTTTTTAATCTCCAGTCGCCACCCTGCTCCGTCGGTTAAATGCCAATGAAAGTTATTGAACTTATAGATGGCCATGATGTCGATATACTTTTTTACAAAGGATAGTGGCATAAAATGACGCGATACATCCAGGTGTAAGCCACGATAGGCAAAGCGAGGCTCATCGACTATAGTCGCATAGGCTACTTTACTTGGATCGGCTTGTAGATAGCCTAATTGAACCAGCGTGTAAATCCCATTGATCACCTGAGGTACATTCCAAGCCCTGAGTAGCAGGCCTTTTTCATCGATTTGAATGGAATAGGCGTTCTTACTCAGATTATCTGCATCGACAGCTTTAATAATGCGAAAGCCTTCTTTAGGGCCTTTTTTATTTTTCTTGAGTACTTCGACAGTGAGGCTTTTGATGGCGGGGTGTTCAGTAAGTAACTGTGTCGCCTCCTGAAATTCATCTGAAACAATAACCTGAAGATGTGCAGGGATAGCGTATGTTCCAGTAGCCAAGGTGATTTTCGAAGGTTTGGGTATAATGTCAAAGTTGGTTTGGGCTTGTGCTGTAAAAATGGTTGCACCCCCAAGTAACAACATGGATAAAGATCGGCTCAGTCGCATAGTTTTGTTATTAGATTAATGATAATCAACACAAATATCCTAATTTTTGTTTCATAATTCTATTATTGACGGTAATCGCTTATTTTTTATGATATAAAACCAACAAATTGACGGTTAGAAATTACATTTTTAATCCTTAACTTTGTTGTATGATTGAACTTCCAGTTATTCCGGCAACTCCTGCACAACGCAAGCCTGATTGGTTGCGTGTCAAATTGCCTGTTGGTAAAGAATATAGACATGTCAGAAGTCTTGTAGACGAGCATAAATTACATACAATTTGTGAGAGTGGAAATTGCCCGAATATGGGCGAATGTTGGGGGGCTGGAACAGCAACCTTCATGATTTTGGGAAATATCTGTACACGTTCTTGCTCATTTTGTGCGGTAGCAACAGGCCGTCCGTTGGCGGTGGATCTGGATGAACCTAATCGTGTTGCCAATTCTGTCAAGTTAATGCAGGTAAAACACTGTGTGATCACTTCGGTGGATCGTGATGACCTAAAAGATGGTGGTTCGATAATATGGGCGGAGACAATTAATGCCATCCGAAGGGAAAGTCCTGAAACAACCTTAGAAACACTTTTGCCAGATTTTAAAGGACAATGGGATAATTTGGACCGCGTGATTGCAGTACGTCCAGAGGTTGTTTCGCACAACCTTGAAACTGTACGTCGTTTGACAAGAGAAGTTCGCGTTCAAGCTAAATATGATCGTTCACTTGAGTGTCTGCGTCGAATTTCTGAAGCTGGACTCCGTACAAAATCAGGAATTATGCTTGGTTTAGGTGAAACAGAGGAAGATGTTATCGAGGCAATGCAAGATTTATATAACGTTGGGGTACATATTTTGACACTGGGGCAATATTTACAGCCTACCAAAGCTCACCATCCTGTAATCGAGTGGATTACACCTGCACAATTTGAGAAATATCAGAAAATTGGTTTGGAAATGGGATTCAAGTATGTGGAGTCTGGACCGCTGGTTCGTTCTTCTTACCATGCAGAGAAACATTTATTTGATATGCAATAGAAAACATTTCTAAGTTTTTTAACAAAGAATATTTTTCGCAAGATATATAAAGAAGCCTGGGTGATTTTTTTGCTCAGGCTTCTTTTTTCTATTTTTTTTTAAATGAAACGGTTTGCCTCTAGGGGTTGAAAAACTTATTACTCTTGTTCATCATCGATAATTTGCTAAAACAGCAAGATTTCGATTACAAGATATTGGTCATTAGGCGCAAGAATAGACCAACAACACATCAGCAAAAAACCAGCAATAAAACAATAGACGAACATTAGGCCAAGACAATTGCTTCTTTCAGAGGTGGTCTGATACCTTATAGGTTAAAAACTGTACGGAGTAAAATTGTTCTTCCGCGAAGTTCAAATTCATTCTGTGAAATCATATTGGCCGTCATCAGGTAGGTGCGATAGTTTTTGATATTGGCCAAATTATTCATTTCCAATTCGATATCCATTTTCCACTTGTTGATCTTATAGCGCGTAAAAAAGTCGATGAAGGTATAACTTGCATTCTTCATGTTTGTTTGAAAGGTGGAAAGATTACGTAGGTTTAGCCGCATAAAGCCATTTTTAAAGGGACTGGCTGGAAAGCCTATGTTATGCATCATGGTGGTAGTTTTGTTTTGGATCGCATTGTCAAGGCCCTGTTGTTTGCTCCGGCTCCAATTGAATAGTCCTGAATAGGAAATATTATAAGATTTAAATACCTTAGCTTCAATACTGGGCTGAAATAGATAGCTCATACTTCGAGTAGGCACTAGCGCATTGTTTAACAATTGATTGTATTTGAAGTAAGAAATGCTTCCTTTTAGTTTGAGGGTACTTGCCAAAGGGAAGATGTATTTATCAAATCCGATCTGAGATGACCATCGATCTTGCAGGTTATCCATATTGACCAATATGTTTTCGGTGATGTTATTTTTTATAACGGACGATAACATCGTGTTGGAAAGCGATCTTGTATAGCTAATACCTGCATTTGCAAATAATACTTTTAGGGTGCGGGCCAAATTATAATTGAGATTAAACGTATGTTTTTTGGATTCATTTAGCGCTGCATTATTTTGGCTAAGCATTCTATAGTTCCGTAATACGGCACCACGGTATATATCTTCAATATTGCCTATATCCTGCGCAAATTGATAGTTAAATTGAAGATAGTCTTCTTGTGAAATCTGCCATCTTGCTTTTAAATTAGGATTGATCAGCATGGAATTTTTGGACGTGGCCAGTTGATGGCTGACATCTTCATAATGCGTAAACAAATAGGTGATCGGGATCTCGAGCTGGGTTTCAAATCGATTTGTTTTCCAGGAATATTGCGGTGTAATAAACGCTTGGGATCTGCTCCAATACAGATTATTACGGGTATTATCGCCCAATGTTCGAACACGTTGCTCATTATCTACTATGGTAAGGAGTGAGTTGAAATGTTGACGATCTGTATTGAAGCCAATTTGATAGTATTGTTTGATTCTGCCTTTATTGAAGCGATAACCTGTACTGATCTCCGTAAAAAAGGAAGGAACTTCGATTTGCTGGCGGCTGCTTTTATAGGGAATGCTATCGTTGAGTATTTCTGGAAAAACACCGGGATAGATCTGTAATGTCTGCGGTTTATTGCCATAATTTAAAGACCAGTTGATTGCAATAATGTCATTGTTTTTAAGTTGGGGTATATAGCTGAACAAGTTGCTGAATCCCTTGATGTGGTGTTTTTGGAACTGCTCGATCTGCCCTGAGGAGTTTGCCAGCAATGCTGTAATATCTTTTTTTTCATATTCAAATGATAAAGTATTGCTCGCATATTTCTTTTCCGTATTGGTCGATGCCGAAAGTCTGGCTGCGCCAAGCCAACGCGCTGTTTTCATGTGATTTTGCTCATTAAAATAAACGTCACCATCATCGAGCAGGTATTGCGTGTTTGAGGCATTATTTTGCCTATCGTTGTCGTATAAAACCTGAATATTGGATTTTAGCTGCCAGAGATTCTTGAGGTTGTATAGGTTATTGGTGTTCAGTGAACCGGTATTGTTGAAGTAATAATTATTTTTAGGAATATTTGGACTGCCTGTTGTGCTCGTCGCCAGGAGATTGTTGATAGTCGAGCTGCCGAACTTGGCCAGTAAAGAGGATTGATTGGCTCCAATAATATCTCCGGAAAGATCATGACCTGTATTATTCCCGTTGAGAACATTCAGCATCTTTACTTTCTTGTTGAATAGGATTGAATTCAATTCAGGATCATAGAGATTGGGGGTGCCGACGCCAATTTTGGCCTGTCCAGTGAGCTTCAGCTTAGCTTCCTCTTTGATAACGAGATTGATGGCGACGTCGTCTGTAAATCTTTTATTTTTAAGGACCTTATAATGTTCGTGATTGTCGAGCACCTGAATGTCCTTTACCATTTTATGCGGGATTGTCCGTGTACCTACACCATAGCGATTTTCCAACAGATCGTCACCGTCAATGTAAAGTTTAGAAACGGTTTTATCCTGGTATTTTATAAGCCCCGATTCGGTAACTTCCATGCCCGGAAGGCGTTTGATTACGTCGCCTATATTGCGATCCTCCTCTTTGGCAAAAGATCCGACGTCGTAGGAAATCGTATCATTTGAACGGCTCACTTTAGGTTTGCTCTTTACAATGACGTCTTGTAGCAGATTGGTTTTTGGAACGAGGGCGATCCGAAGATTGGATGTCTGTGTGCCAAGTTTGAGTTCAAATTTTTCGTAAGTAAGGTGATTGATCTGCAGGTAAAGGCTCGCATATTCCTTTGTCAATGTGATTGTGAAACGCCCATCTTTATCTGTCGGCTTGAAAGCGATGATTTTACCGTCTGAAAGGATGTTGACACTGGCAAAGGGTACGGGATGCTGTGTCTTATCCACTTGGACCGTTCCACTAATCGTTTGCTGGGCAAAGGTTATTTGCTCAAGCAAAACGACTATAAATAAACATAGAAATACTTTCATTAAGGCGTCAGCTCTATCGGATTATTGGTAACCTTCGAAGGTTTGTATTTATCGTCTCTTGAAATATTGAAACTTTTTATTTTGGATGGATCCAAAGCACCAATAGGGGAGCTTCCACCTGAATTACCGGATCGAACGGCAACGATGTTTCCGTTTGAGCCTACATTGATGGCTCTATTCTTTCCGGATTGCGCTTGCATGTAGGCTTGAGGATTGGCCTTAAAGGCTTCCTGAATTTTCTTTACTTCATCTGCCGTACTTGCGATGGTATTTTGTGGCAGTTCGACAAATGTTTTTCCATCTTCAATTTTATCGAATCCGGCGTAAGCAAAAATCACTTCATTTTTTGTGTCCCGTGCGTCAAGGATAAGTCCGGGTAGACCATGAAGTTTCCAGGGACCATAGGAAAATGGAAGTTCGGTTGTAAACCAGGCGATATAGGTGCGGCCTTTGAATGTTGCCTTCGCATTTTGGCAATTGTAACCACCGATTTCTTTACGATCTCCCAAGATTTCCCAATCCTGTGTGGGATATGGTGAAGTAATGGAGAAATGGTCACTAGCAACGGATATTACCTCTGTTATTTTATTTTGATCGGGGTTGATTAGATAAGATGATGATGAGGGCGAGGAGCGCGTAGTAAGGGTTAGATTGCCGGAAAATGCGGGATCTTCCATCTGTTTTTTGACCTCTTCCTGCATGCGTTTGGATGAATATGACGTATAGTAGCTGCCCTGCTGATTCAGGTAAACCACTGTTTCATCGCGTAAAAATTGGTCCCGTTGGGTACTGTCATTGACATGTTTGAATTCGTAATGTACTTTAGCGATGGCAGGAGTACGCTCTTGTGCAAATAATAGCTGCGTGGCCACAGACAGTAGGATTGATAATGAATATTTCATAAATATATGTTTATATCGTAAATATACGAAATATTCGTAATTGTAAAAATTTATTTGAACTTTTCGTTATTATCCTCCCTAGGGTTGTGCTAATGCAGGTTAAGAAAGGTTTGACTTGTTAGCAATACTTTTGTTAGCTATCTTGTTTCGTTAGCGGTATAAGTTTATTGGGTATGGCTAGGCATATCAGTTCTTGTTATCTTTTAAACAGGGTCTCACCTGCAATTACTGTCCGTTCTGTTTTTACATTTCGCAGTTGCTCATTTGGAATTTTCAAGATATCCTTTTCGAGGATAACAAAATCGGCATCTTTTCCCACTTCGATACTTCCTCGTTTTTTCTCCTGAAAACAAGAATATGCCGCCCAGATCGTCATTCCTTTTAAGGCATCTTCACGGCTTATAGCATCTTGCATCTGAAACCCGTGGTTAGGATAGCCTTTTTTGTCGACACGTGCTACAGCGGCGTGGAAACCATATATGGGGTTAAAATGTTCAACCGGAAAGTCACTCCCCAAAGCGAGTTTGCCATATTCTGCCAACAGACGCTTATAAGCGTAAGCGCCTTTCATACGTTCTTCACCAAGTCGATCTTTGGCCCAGTACATATCGGAGGTTGCGTGTGTAGGTTGTACAGATGGTATGATTTGATACTTTCGAAACTTGTCAAAATCTGTAGGCGATATAATTTGGGCGTGCTCGATGCGCCATCTACGGTCACCATTATTGTGGAGGTATTTGCCATAGATATCCAGAATAATACGATTGGCCGAATCGCCTATTGCATGGGTATTTGCCTGAAACTTACTTTCGGCAATCTGTTTGATCATGGCTTCGTATTCCTGGGGGCTATGGAGGAGAAAGCCGTGGGTGGGGGCATCATGGTAATGTGCGAGGAGGCACGCGCCACGAGATCCCAATGCACCATCGGCGAGCAGTTTAAATCCTTTGATCTCGAAACGGTCCGTTTCATAGAAACCCTGATCGATAAATGACTTTATGTTTTGGGGAATGCCGAGGATCATGGCATAATCTCTAATTTTCAACTGTCCTTCGCGATAGTATTTTTTTAGGAGATCGAGTCTTTCTTTTGATAAACCTGCGTCTACAATAGTGGTTAGACCGACGGAAAGGAGGGAGTCTTGCGTTCGCTTGAGCATTCTTAAGTAGTCTTTCTCACTCGGAACCGGGATTGTCTTATTGACAAGATCCATTGCATTGTCGATCAAGAGGCCATTGGGGATATTATTATTCCCGCCGACCACACCGCCACGAATCGTGGGAATACTGGTTAATTTGGCCCATTCTAGCGCTTTGGAGTTGGCTACCGCCGCATGATAATCTACACGCATGAGGTAGACGGGGATATCTGGGAAAGCTTTGTCGAGTAGGTCCTTGGTTGGGAAAGTTTTATCTTTCCAGCGATTTTGGTCCCAGCCACCACCGATCAGCCAAGTTTTGTCCGGATTTTTTTGCTGGTAGTTTTTGACACGTTGAATAACCTCCTCGAAAGAATCGCTACCGTTTAGGTCGACTTGATCCATTAGCTCGGCCTCGTCAAATAAATGGGCATGAGCATCGTAGAATCCCGGATAAATGGCCTTCCCCTGCGCATCAATTTTTTCTATTGCTTTGTACTTCCGCTGTATTTCTTCATCGGAACCGATGGCAATAAATTTACCGTCTTTGACAGCAAAAGCTTGTGCCATACTAAAAGCCGAATCTACAGTATATATTTGCGCATGATAAACAATGAGGTCCACTTTCGTTTGTGGTGAACATGAAATGATTGTCAAGCAGAACAAAAAAATGATGATTGGGAAGGTTTTCATAACCTAAAAATAGCAAAAAGCTTTGAATAAACGGAAACTAGGCTTGGGACTAGATCTATTGGAGATGCGGACGCGGGGTTTTGACTTATCGAATTGCTTTACGTGAAGTACCTACGCTGAATTGTCGCGTATTATTGGGACAGTAGATCATCAGTAAAGTAGTGAAAGGCAACCTGAAGGAAAAGTAATGCGAATACGGATTATCCAAATACAAAAAAGGCTATCCAAATAACTTGGACAGCCTTTTTAATTCAAAAATCAAAATACGTGATTAACAGTACTCGTCAAATGCTGCAACTAAATTGTCAGCAATCATTTGTGCCGGGCGACCTTCAATCATATGTCTTTCAATCATGTGTACCAATTTTCCGTCTTTAAATAAAGCCATTGCTGGTGAAGATGGCGGATAAGGCAACATGTAGTTACGTGCAGTGTTTACAGCATCAGTTTCCATACCTGCGAAAACAGTGACCAATTTAGCTGGGTGTTTTTCATTTTTTACAGCAGCTTTTGCAGCTGGGCGTGCATTTGCTGCAGCGCAACCACAAACAGAGTTTACAACCACAAAGACAGTTCCTTCTGATGCGATAGCCTGATCAACTGCTTCAGGAGTTTTTAATTCTTCGAATCCTGCATCAACTAACTCTTGACGCATTGGAGTTACTAAATATTCTGGATACATTATTTCTTAAGTAAAATGTTAATATTCTATTTTAATTGTTTCTATAAAGCTTTCTGTCGCTGGGCAAGTATTTTTAGTCCGTATAAACAACAGCTATACTTTATGCTTACAAATATAGCTGTAAAAGGCTGCTTCGTCAAGACACTTGTCTCAAATCAATGTCAGAAAATCTTTTACCGCATGAAGTCCATTTTCAAGACGTTGGTCGCCGAGCCCGGAAATAAGACGGTAATTCGCATTAATGGCGTTCAATTCGCTTTTCCAGATCTCCATGAAGTGTTCGCGCTGTTCGGGAAAATCCCGTAGTGGATCATCCTGCCAAGGTAGATCGATATCCATCAGCAGATAGAGATCATAAACATGTTGTTGAATTTTATCGGTGACTTCCTGCGGCGTATGACCGAAAAGATGATCTGACCAAATTTTTACCGTAAGAAAGGTGGTGTCACAGATGAGGAGCTGGTCTTGCGCTAAAGGGATCAGGGCTTCCTCTAGGGCTACCTGTCCATAAAACATATTGACTTCGTCCTGCAGGGTATATTTATTGTTGAGGCTTTGGCAATAATAACGTGAATACTCGGGTACGCATACCGTCTGAAATTCCTTGGCAAGAAATTGTGCCATCGTTGATTTTCCGGTGGACTCGGGGCCAACAACGGCAATTTTTATGAAATCTTTTCCCACATCGATCGTTTTGATACGCAATATTACGCAAAATTTTTATAGGTTTTCTGCCAATCGCGATAGCCATTCCAAGCGATGAGCGTGAAAACAAGGTAGAGTACTGCGGTCAGCATAAGGTCTTTGTGTATATAGAGCGGGATATAACAAATATCCACAAATACCCATAAGAGCCAATTTTGAAGCACTTTGCGCGTCATCAGAAATTGAGCAACAAAACTTACGGAGGTGCAGAATGCGTCAATATAAGGGACATCGGAATTCGTCTTGCTATCGAGGAGATAACCGATTGATAGTGTTAGGATCAGGATTGCCAGGAGGCAAAGGAGCAGCTGCCCATTGCTGGCTTTGACGATAGGTTTCTTTTTTTCTTCTTTTCGTCTTATCCAATAATACCAACCGTACACAGCTGTGGACAGGAAGTAGAACTGTAGTACAGTATCTCCGTACAGTTTGGCATTATAAAACAGAATCGCGTAGGACGCTACGCTGATGATACTGATTGGCCAGTTCCATATATTTTGCTTAGCGGCCAAATAGACACAAAGAAAGCCTGTCAGGGTACCTAACCATTCGAGCCAAGAGGTCTGGGCAAATTGACGCGCAATCTGCTGAAAAAAATCCTGCATGTGGTGTATTAAAAATTACACCCTAAATATACAAAGTCTGCCCTATAGTCCGTTATTGAACCTGTTTATTCGCGCAATTGGTACTGGCAAAGGACTCGGGCTTGGCCTTAAAAACAAATCCCATACCCATAATATAGCCCATGGCTTCTTTCAGGGCAACATTTGACTGGAAATTTGGATTGGTGTTGATGTCGGCGTGGACTTCGAGGTCTACTTTGTGTTTTTCGAGGAGGGGGCAGAGTTGATAGGCTATATCGATGGATTTTTGGACTTCGAGCAGCATCCTTTCTTTAATGCTCATTCGGTGATGCCTTTTGTCCCGTTGGATAAACATAAATCCACCTTTATGTTCCCGGAGAAAGACGATGACTGTAGCGAAGTCGATGATGCCTCTCTTGACTTGGGAATCGGTGCCTATATAAACCTTGAGCTTATTCCCTAGGGCATCTTCTCGTTTAATGACTTCCTCAACAGCATCGAAAATCGTGGAGCGAATGGATTCGCCATTGTATTTTTGCCATCTCATAGCGATATAGATTAGATATAAAAAAATTAAACTTCATCATTGACATAAATTTACTGAATTTCAATGATCTAAGTGTTAATTTAGTTTTAAATAATTTATCCACATTGATGATGTTTTACACCGTAGGCCAGGTCTCCGGCATCACCGAGTCCAGGTACAATATAAGCTTTTGAGGTCAGTTCGTGGTCGACGTCACCTACCCAGATGTGTGCCGTAGGTACAAAAGCCTGAACGTGATTCAGTCCTTCCTCGGATGCAATGGCTGCAACAATGTGTAATTCCTTGATGTCATATTCGGCCAGGAGATCCTTACAGCATAATACAAGGCTCTTTCCTGTGGCCAACATGGGGTCTACAATGATTACTGTACGATTATCTAAGTTTGGTGTATTAACATATTCTTTATGAATTTCAAACTCACCGCTCTTTTTGGTATGCCGATAGGCCGCAATGAAGGTATTGTCGGCATGATCAAATACATTTAAAAGTCCCTGATGAAAGGGAAGTCCCGCTCTCAGAATTGTAGCGAGTACGGGTTGTTCCATCAAGAGATGGGTTTTGGCCACACCTAACGGAGTTTCAACTTCAACAGGTTTATAAGCCATCGTCTTGCTGATTTCATAAGCGAAAATTTCACCTAATCGTTCCAGATTCCGACGAAAGCGCATGCGATCCTGTTGAATCGTGATATCTCTCAGTTCGGCAATAAAATGATTTGCAATGCTATTTTGGGTAGATAGAATAGTGACCATGGCGTGTGTGCTAGTTCAGTTAAGCTAAAGATAATAAATAATCAATTGAAAGTAATAACATCTATGGTATTATTATAGTTTGCGCTAAAATGGTAAAATTTTTAGTAAATTTGTGTAAGAACATAGCAGGATATGGCCTGGACCACAGGTCAACAAATCGTCTTGAAGCAGATTGAAACCATCGGATTACAAAAACTGTTTTTGAGCTTAGGGCTCAAGCAATTCGTGGTGCAATGTTTGCTGGAAAAGGCCTGAATGGTTTTCTTAAAGACACAGGAAATATATGAAATTTGAATTGACATCGGAATACAAACCCACAGGCGATCAGCCAGAAGCAATTAAGCAGTTGGTAGCAGGGGTAGAGCAGGCAGAGCAATACCAGACGCTTTTGGGGGTGACAGGTTCGGGTAAGACCTTTACTGTGGCTAATGTGATTCAGGAAACCCAAAAGCCGACATTGATTTTAAGCCACAATAAAACTTTGGCGGCTCAGTTGTACGGTGAATTCAAACAGTTCTTTCCCAATAACTCGGTCAACTATTTTGTGTCTTATTACGATTATTATCAACCCGAAGCTTTTATTGCTTCGACGAATACCTACATCGAGAAGGATTTGGCGATTAACGAGGAAATCGAAAAGCTGCGTTTGGCAACCACGTCGTCATTGATGTCGGGACGGCGTGATATCGTTGTCGTCTCTTCGGTATCCTGTATCTACGGTATGGGAAATCCGGAAGATTTCTCCCGGTCTATCTTTCGTTTTGGGGTCGGTATGACTGTCACTAGAAACGCTTTCCTGCATAAGTTGGTGGAGATTTTATATTCGCGAACGACCACAGAGTTTAAACGGGGTACCTTTCGGGTTAAAGGTGATACAGTGGACGTGTTTCCGGCATACTTGGATAATGCTATTCGGATTTCATTCTTTGGGGATGAAATTGATGAACTGAGTGAGATCGATCCCATTTCAGGGAAAACGCTCAACAAGATGGAAGATCTTGCTCTTTTTCCAGCAAATCTCTTCGTTACACCGAAAGAAAAATTCAAAGAATCGATCTGGGCTATCCAAGATGAATTGATGCAACGGAAAACGCAACTGGAAGACGAGGGCTTAATGCTGGAGGCGAAGCGTTTAGAGGAGCGCGTCAATTATGATCTGGAAATGATGCGTGAACTGGGCTATTGTTCGGGGATTGAAAATTATTCCCGCTTTTTTGATGGTAGACAACCGGGGATGCGTCCGTTCTGTTTGCTGGATTATTTTCCGGAAGATTACCTGCTGGTCATTGATGAGAGTCACGTGACCTTACCACAATTACGTGCGATGTATGGAGGTGACCGATCGCGAAAAGTTTCCTTGGTAGAACATGGGTTTAGGTTGCCCGCGGCTTTGGATAATAGACCTTTAAACTTTCCGGAGTTTGAATCCTTGACAAATCAGACGATTTATGTATCGGCGACTCCGGGCGATTACGAACTGCAGCAGACCGAAGGTGTTGTCGTTGAGCAGGTCATTCGCCCAACAGGACTTCTGGATCCAATTATTGAAGTACGACCAGCGATTAATCAGGTCGATGATTTCTTGGAAGAAGTCGATAAGACCATTAAAGAGGGAGGACGTGTTTTGGCTACTACATTGACCAAACGCATGGCTGAAGAACTTTCCAAATATATGACCAAGCTGAACTTAAAAGTCCGTTATATCCACTCTGAAATTAAAACCTTGGAGCGGGTTGAAATCTTGCGGGGGCTCCGCTTGGGTGAATTTGATATCCTGGTCGGGGTGAATTTACTTCGTGAGGGGCTTGATTTGCCGGAGGTCACGCTTGTTGCTATTCTCGATGCGGATAAGGAGGGCTTTCTGCGTTCCGAACGATCGCTTATTCAGACGATTGGTCGCGCGGCCCGGAATGATAAAGGTCGGGTTATTATGTATGCGGATAAAATGACGGATAGCATGCGTGTCACAATAGATGAAACCAATCGTCGCCGAGACAAGCAGATGAAATATAACTTGGAACATGGCATTACACCGCGTACTGTGGGCAAAACAAGAGAAGAGATCTTAGAGCAGACTTCTGTTGCTGATTTCTCGGGTATTGAACCTAAAATTTATGTTGAACCTGATCCGTCGCAGGCCATTGCAGCTGATCCAGTGATGCAGTATCTCAGTGAGAAGGATCTGAAGAAAGCGATCGATAACGTACGGAAGAAAATGGATAAATCAGCGAAGGAAATGGATTTCTTGGAAGCAGCGAAATATCGTGATGAAATGTTCTCCTTGGAGAAGCTCTATGAAGAGCGATTCCCTTCGTAAAGGAAGTCGGTTTTAATTATTGTTAATCAATTTAAGATTTGTTAAACGACGCTAAATAGCGTATAAATTAAGATTCCACCGTCCATATTTGTAGCAATTGTAAATAAATTGGCTACATATGAAACATTTAATCTACAGCATAATACTGTTTTTTGTGCTCAGCATTCTGCCAAAGTAAAATTTCCTACGGGTTAAACGCCGGGTACACGAATGCTCCTGGACCTAATAGATTGGGCCGTACTTCCTAAGGTTAACGATTGAACTATATTGTTCAATTGTTAACATATTTTGCGTAAATCAAATTCTTCTCAGTAAATTAGTGCTCAAATCTAAACTAAAACATACTAAAAAATGAAAAAGCCAATTCTCGTTGTCAAATTTGGATCGGCTTCTATTACCACGAAAGAGGGAGAAGTTGATGAACGTATTGTTTTGGAGATCGCTAGGCAAATTGCTTCCTTACAAAAGAAATACAATATCGTCTTGGTCTCTTCAGGTGCTGTTGCTGCCGGTAAACGTTTTCTGCCCAGCTACACAGGAACGCTATCCGAACGCAAAGCAGCTGCTGCAATTGGGAACCCTATATTGATTAATACGTATTCTACTTATTTCCGACCGTTTAAAATTTCATTGGCGCAGAGTTTATGTGAGCGACATCACTTTTCCAATCGGGATCAATTTCTACAATTGAAAAATACGTATGAGGAATTGTGGCGGAACAATGTTATTCCAATCGCAAATGAAAATGATGTGGTGAGTAATAAAGAACTGAAGTTTTCAGATAATGATGAGCTGGCAACCTTGATTGCTGTTGGTTTTGGTGCCGAAAAATTACTGTTTAGCACTTCCGTTCCTGGTGTGTTGGATGCAAACAACAAGATTATACCGCAAATTGAAACAATTGACCGGGATATTTTAGGGCTGGCAAGGAAGGATAAATCTTCCGTAGGATTAGGGGGAATGACCTCGAAATTGAACTTTGCCCGATTGGCCAATCAAATGGGGATTGCTGTGGTGATTTTTAGTATGCAAACCGAGGAGGCGATACAAAAAGCGGTTAAGCACGAGACTGGCACATTGTGTCTGGCTCAAAGTAAGAAGATCTCTTCCCGCAAGAAATGGCTCGCGAGTGGAAGTTTAATAAAAGGGGAATTGATGGTTGATCGTGGAGCGGAGGAAGCATTATTGAAGCACAAAAGTTTACTCGCTGTGGGGGTAACCCGTATCGTCGAGCATTTTGAAAAAGGAGAAGTGTTAAATATTGTCAATCTAGAAGGCTTAACTGTTGCCGTTGCCCGCGCGAAGATGGATTCATCCGCTTTGTCCCAGACCAGTAAAAAAAATGTAGAAATTGCACATGCAAATGATATTGTATTATTATGAGTGAATCCATCTTAAACCAACTTCAGGCGGCGGCCAAAGCAAAACAAATTTTGCAACAACTGGCTCCTGATACCAAAATAACTATTTTAAATGCCATCGCAGAAGGTCTTATCGCACATACTACTGATGTATTAAAAGCCAATAAGATTGATTTGGATCGTATGGCTGATGACGACCCCAAAAAGGATCGTCTTTTGCTCAATAGCGATCGTCTAAAAGGTTTGGCTGACAGTGTTAAGCAGATCGCTCAGTTGGCAGATCCAACAGATCAGTTATTACTAAAAAAGATATTGCCAAATGGATTGGAGATCGAGAAAATTACGGTTCCACTCGGAGTCGTTGGGGTCATCTACGAATCGCGACCTAATGTGACGATAGATGTTGCTGCATTGTGTATTCAGTCGGGTAACGTTTGTCTATTGCGCGGTGGTTCGGACGCGTTACACACCAACGAGGCGTTGTTGAAAGTGATCCATGCTGTCTTGGAGCAGTATGGTATTGCAACAACTATTGTGCAACTGTTGCCTGTTGATAGGAAGCATGTTTCGGAATTATTGGAAGCTACTCAATTCGTGGATATTATCATACCACGGGGTTCACAGTCGCTGATCGATTATGTCAGGGAACACGCTAAAGTACCAGTTATTGAAACTGGAGCAGGAGTATGCCATACTTATGTGGACCGTACAGCAGATTTGGATATGGCAGCGAAAATTGTTGCCAATGCTAAAATTTCCAGGCCATCGGTGTGTAATTCTTTAGATACTGTTTTGGTCGATCGTGCTGTTGCTGCCGAGTTCCTAACGAAATTGAAAACTTATTTTGAAGATGCTCAGGTGGAAGTTTTCGCGGACCCTACAGCTTATGAGGTATTACAGGGTCAACATTTTTCAAATTTAAAGCGCGCAGATGAAGCCGATTTTGGAAGAGAATTTTTAGATTTGAAGTGTTCAATAAAGACGGTCACCAGTTTGGACGAAGCTTTGGAGCATATCGCAAAATATTCTTCCAAACATTCGGAATGTATTGTTTCTTCCAGTGAACTCCATATTGAACAATTTTTGAATACAGTGGATGCTGCCGCGGTATATGCCAATGCATCTACACGTTTTACGGACGGAGGTGAGTTTGGTCTGGGTGCGGAAATAGGTATCTCGACCCAAAAATTACATGCCCGTGGACCATTTGCATTGGAAAAATTGGTAACAGAGAAGTGGATTGTCCGCGGAAATGGACAGATCAGATAAGCATAGATCATGGGATTAAGTTTTAAGAAAGATGTATTGATGAATTGGATCGAAGAAATTGGTAAATTTCTTCGCATATGGACAGAAGGGCATGATGCTTTTACGGAGCCGACTGATCCAGCAGTATTTGAAGATGCTTATGAGAAATTCTTCGAAAAGAGTAGGACCTATTTTTTAAATCTTTCCGAAAATGAACTTTCGGCATATCTCAAAACAGATCTTCAAATTCAGCAACTACATCCATTGGCTTTAACGTTGTTATTTGATGGGTTGAATGCTACAGATGGCAATCAGGAGAATTTACTTCGTAAAGCAAAGTTTATTTTGAATCTGGCGATGGCAGAAACGGCAAGCTTTGCCTTTCAGGATTATCAATATCTTGCTATGATCGATAACAAATTGAAGAGTCTTTAGATTAATAAAGGTCTCCGTCATGCAATGTCCTAAAAAAGTGTTTAACTTTTTGGGTTCATTGCATGACGGAGACCTTAGCGCAGGATCTCACGGGCAATCACCAGACGTTGGATCTCAGAAGTTCCCTCATATATTTGCGTGATTTTTGCGTCGCGCATTAACCTCTCGACATGATATTCTTTTACGTAACCGTAGCCACCGTGGATCTGTACAGCTTCGACAGTGTGTTTCATGGCAACTTCAGATGCATGCAGTTTGGCCATGGCAGCTTCTTTACCGTAAGGAAGCCCCTGGTCTTTCGTCCAGGCAGCTTTATACGTCAAAAGTCGAGCTGCCTCGATATCAACTTCCATGTCGGCCAATTTAAACTGTATGGCCTGATGATCCGAAATCGGTTTTCCAAAGGTCTTTCGTTCTTTTGAGTAAGCCAAAGCAAGGTCATAGGCACCCGCAGCAATTCCTAAGGCCTGTGCCGCAATCCCAATGCGACCGCCATCGAGTGTTTTCATAGCAAATTTAAATCCGAAGCCATCTTCTCCGATACGGTTTTCCTTGGGAACCTGAACATCGGAAAATAGGAGTGAATGGGTATCGGAACTACGGATACCCAATTTGTTTTCTTTAGGACCAATGGTAAATCCCGGCAGCCCTTTTTCAACGATCAATACATTGATTCCTTTGTGGCCTTTTTCAGGATGTGTCTGTGCAATGACAAGATAGATATCGGCATGGCCACCATTGGTGATCCAATTTTTTGTACCATTTAGGAGATAGTGATCCCCCTTATCTTCGGCGGTGGTATGCTGTGAGGAGGCGTCCGAACCAGCTTCAGGTTCTGACAACGCAAAAGCACCAAGTTTTTCACCTTTCGCTAAAGGAATCAGGTACTTTTGTTTTTGTTCCTCTGTACCATAAGCATTGAGTCCATATAATACCAGGGAATTGTGGGCGGATACGATAACGGCCGCTGAGGCATCAATTTTGGCAATTTCTTCGAGCACAAGAACATAGGCCAACGTATCCATTCCAGCTCCGCCATAAGCTTCGGGGGTCATGATACCCATAAACCCTAGTTCGCCCATTTGCTTGACAAAATCTGTTGGAAATTTTGCGGCTTCATCGCGCTCGATTGCCCCAGCCTTTAGCTCCTGGGCAAATTCCCGCGCTGCGTCGCAGATCATTTTATGCTCTTCGCTTAATTCAAAATTCATGGCATTTCAGTTTTTTGGTTCATCAGTTACCAAGCCGATAACGTATATATAATAAGGTTTGCTGTCAAAAAGTTTCCTCCCAACTCACAATCATTTTATGAGCTCGGTGTACCAACATACTCAAATATACAAAATATATATTATGCAGGCATAGTAATATAGCAAATTACTTTTTAATCTACTTGAGCTAATCATTATAAGCATTTTGGAAAGTAATGGCCAGGGTAGGGCGGACAAGTAGCAAGGGGCATGTTGGTTTTCATTTTGTTTATAATTGTAAAATCCTTACTTTCAATTGGATTAAGTTTAGTTTTTTCATTTCAATTTAAAAAATTGAAGAATTACTTGTTTGCTAAATTTAATCTACTATATTTGTAGACTATATAATTTAAACACATTTAAAAAATAAGATTATGAGTTTAAGATTAGGGGATGAAGCGCCAAATTTCAAAGCGCAAACAACCATTGGTGAAATAGACTTTCACGATTATATCAAAGATAGCTGGGTCGTTTTCTTTTCGCACCCGTCAGATTATACGCCGGTATGTACTACAGAGTTGGGCCGTACGGCAAAATTGAAATCTGAATTTGACAAGAGGGGTGTGAAGGCCATTGCGCTAAGCGTCGATAATGTAAACGATCACTTGAATTGGATTAAGGATATCAATGAAACGCAAAATACCGAAGTGAATTTTCCGGTTATTGCTGATGAAGATCATCATGTATCCGAATTGTACGATATGATCCACCCAAATGCTTCCGCAACAGCGACCGTACGTTCCGTATTTATTATCGGTCCTGACAAAAAGATCAAATTGACGCTGACCTATCCAGCATCAACAGGTCGTAATTTTGATGAAATTTTACGGGTCATTGATTCTTTACAGTTAACTGCCGATTATCAAGTCGCTACGCCCGCTGACTGGAAGCATGGTGAAGATGTTATTGTTGTGCCAGCGATTAAGACAGAAGATATTCCTGCTAAATTTCCAAAAGGCTTCAAAGAGATCAAACCGTATTTGAGAACGACGCCACAGCCTAATCTATAGGGAGTAAGCCCTTGGAATTAAAGAACAAAAAAAGGCAACGTTGAAAAACGTTGCCTTTTTTATAAGTTATAAATGCCTCCTAATAGACTTTAACCATGTAGATATAGTCTTGCATTTTCTTGATTTGTTCTGTTCTTGGTAAACCTGCCAAGCTATTCTTTTTGTTGATCTTAAGACCGGTAACCAGTGAATCACTTGGTATGTCCGCTAAGGCGTTCAAGATTGATTTCGTTTTGATTGCAAAGGCGGCACCATCTATGCCACGTTGTTTTCCGGAAATAATACCAATCACATTACCTCTGCTATCCAATACCGGACCGCCACTGTTACCTGGATTGACAGGTACGGAGATCTGATAAGCGATGGTATCACCGGCATAACCTGTTGATGAACTTAGGTATCCCTGACCATATACTGCTTCGTCCCGAGGAAACCCGATCGTATAAATATCTTCACCAAGATCTGAAGTCGACGTTTTGAACGTGTAAGGTAAGCTTTTAGCTTTCTTAAAGGTCTTATCTGCGATGTATAAGATCGCCAAGTCTTTGCTTGGATCGGTGTGTACGATTTGTGCTTTATACGATTCGCCTTTACTATTTTGTAAATAGATCGAATCAGCCCCGCTAATGACATGGTAATTGGTGACGACATAGCCATCTGTCGTCAACATAAATCCTGTTGCACCAAACTGGCTTTCGGTACCTTTTACAGATTTTTTGTCATTGATATCCCTGATAGCAGCGTTGTGTGCGTTGACGTTCTTTTTGACATTGTTCATGTCTCTACGTAATGCACTGTAATCGGAAGATGCTTTCTCGAGGTTGCTGTAATAACCGCTCAGCCATAATGTGCCAAATACTGCAAATACCGCTACCACTGCAGCCACTAAAGAACTTGCTTTGATGCGTTCCCAAAGTGAAATTACCGCTGATTGTTTTATAGGAACTACCTTTGCGGGTTTGTTTTGGGTTTTATGGTATTCTTTTGCTGATTGTGCTAAAGCATTTTTGAAATCCAGCCGTTGACTGGTTTCTTTCATATTGGCAACAAATTCGCGGTGTTGTTGTAATTGGGCAGCATAGGAGGGCTGATCAGCACAAAAAGATTCAAATGCAGCTTTTTCTTCGGCCGATAATTCGCCGCGAAGATACTGGTCTGCTAATTCGAAAAATTCTTTTTGATTCATTGTTCCCATGGTGTTACACTAATTTTAATCTGTTGAAAAAAATATTTTTTTCAGCCGTTGTAGGCATTTATACTTCTGAGTCTTGGCATTATCTGTATTGGTATAACCAAATTTATCACAGATGTCCTGCATCGAATGGTTTAAGATGTAGAAATCATGTAAGATTGTCTTACAAGGTTCTCCCATTTTCTCTAAGGCAAGTTCCATTTGGTCGAACTTCTTTTCAAGTTCTTGATGCTGTTGTAGATCTTCTTCCTCAAATAAGGAATCTTCATAACCGCTAATGTCACTGTTGCCAAAACCAGCACGATTGAGTTGCTTAAGCCAAAGCCTTCTGCAAATCGAGTAAAGATATGTTTTAAGTTTGCTGCTGAGCTCAAAGTTCCCTTTGGTAACTTTATCGTAGAGCACAATGACAGCTTCTTGAAAAATATCTTTCGCTTCATCCTCACTTCCATTGTTTTGCAAGATCATATGGCTTATAGACGGATAGTACCGCTTGTAGATAGCATCTATCGCCAAGCTGTTGCCGTCTTTGATGCCTTCAATAATTTGCTCATCATTTTCTAGCAGGACTGATTTACTGAATTTACTCACCTATTAATACCTTAATGCTTAAATTGTAACCCTTTGAAAAATAAAATTCTTCGAAATATTTTCAAACGTAAACTTTTATTTGTTTAAAGTGAAATCTATCCCCAAAAATAAGGCTTATTCCTTGAAACCGAAAGCATTTGTTTTTTATTGGAATCAGCTTCTTTTGGGAGGACATCGTTATTTTTCGCCGGGTCAATTTTTTACGTTTTTACATTGTTTTATGTACGATCCTCAAATGGAGAACCTATAGAACAATTTTAAAGTTCGATATGATCTTTTTTGTATCGAAAAAGTTTCGCAATCGAGTGCTTTAATAATCTGCTTGTTATTACTACAAAATGAAGTTACATTTGGTTTCCTGGACTAAATTGCTTAATTACATTATGTTAAGAAACTCTGTTATTTTTTCAACGATTCTAGCCTCATTGCTGTCGCTGGACACTACCGTCACGATAGGGCAAACGATTACGTCATCTATCGACGGTTTCCAGTATGGAGCCACAACGGCTCCAAAAGGGAATGAATGGGAATCGCCTCAATTATTATCACTTAATAAGGAGTTGCCGCATGCGTCGTTCTTCTCCTTTCAGAACGTAGAAAGTGCGCGAAAAGTACTTCCCGAGCATAGTAACTATTGGCTTTCGCTCAATGGATCCTGGAAGTTTAACTGGGTAAAGACCCCGGAAGAGCGACCAAAGGACTTTTATGACCCGAATTATAATGTGGGTGCCTGGGAATCTGTTCCAGTCCCTATGAGCTGGAATATTTATGGTATACAGAAGGATGGAAGCTTAAAATATGGTGTACCTATTTATACCAATCAACGTGTGATCTTTCATCATCAAGTAAAGGTCGATGATTGGCGCGGTGGAGTTATGCGGACGCCAGCCCAAGATTGGACAACTTATGTCTACCGTAATGAAGTAGGATCGTACCGACGTAACTTTACAGTACCTACTCATTGGGACGGTCGTGAGGTATTTATCAATTTTGATGGTGTAGACTCCTTTTTCTACCTGTGGATAAATGGCAAATATGTCGGATTTTCAAAAAATTCCAGAAACGTCGCATCTTTCAATATCTCGCCTTACTTAAAAAAGGGTGCTGAAAATGTGTTGGCTGTTGAAGTTTACCGGAGTTCGGACGCTTCCTTTTTGGAAGATCAGGATATGTTTAGATTGCCCGGGATATTTCGGGATGTTTCGCTTACTTCAACGCCAAAAGTTCAGATTCGCGATTTAGCGGCCATTCCAGACTTGGACAGCAATTACGAAAATGGTTCGTTGAAAATTACGAGTACTGTACGCAATCTGGGTAGTAAGAAAGCTGAAGGGTATAAAGTAGTTTATTCACTTTATAAAAATAAGCTATACAGTGACGAGAATACCCTTGTTGATCAGACAGAAGCTTCATCAGCTGTGCCAGCCCTGGATGGTCAAGTTTCTAATAGCGTCGCCGCAACGTTGAACGTCAAAAATCCGGATAAATGGTCTGCCGAATTACCTTATCGGTATACTTTGGTGGCTGAATTGAAGGATAAAAAGAACAAAACGGTTGAGACTATTTCTACCTATGTTGGATTTAGAAAGGTTGAGATTAAAGATACCAAGGCTGCGGATGATGAATTTGGCTTGTCCGGACGTTATTATTATGTCAATGGTAAGACGGTGAAACTGAAAGGCGTCAACCGTCATGAAACCAATCCTGAACATGGCAAAGTAGTGACCAGAGAACAGATGGAAGCTGAGGTGAAATTAATGAAACGGGCGAATATCAACCATGTCCGGAATTCGCATTATCCAGAACCTGCTTATTGGTATTATTTATGCGATAAATATGGAATTTATCTCGAGGATGAGGCCAATATCGAAAGCCATGAATATTATTATGGCAAAGAGTCTCTTTCTCATGTTCCTGAATGGAAAAATGCCCATGTAGCCCGTAATATCGAGATGGTGCATTCGACCATCAACCATCCGGCAGTGGTTATCTGGTCTTTAGGAAATGAAGCCGGTCCGGGTGATAATTTCGTGGCCGCCTATCAGGCTATCAAGAAAATCGATACGTCAAGACCTGTTCAATACGAGCGTAACAATACAATCGTTGATATGGGCTCCAATCAATACCCCTCAATAGACTGGGTAAGAGGAGCTGTAAAAGGCACTTACAAATTGAAATATCCATTTCATATCTCGGAGTATTCACATTCCATGGGTAATGCCGTTGGTAACCTAATTGATTATTGGGAAGCCATCGAATCGACCAACTTCTTTATGGGCGGTGCCATTTGGGATTGGATTGATCAGGCTATGTATTATTACGATAAGAAGACCGGCGAACGCTTTCTCGCTTATGGCGGCGACTTTGGAGACAAACCCAATGATGGAACCTTTGTCAATAATGGGTTGATCTTTGCCGATATGAAACCTAAACCACAGTATTTTGAGGTCAAGAAAGTGTACCAAAATGCGGGCGTAAAGGCTGTTGATATTCAACAGGGGAAAATTGAGCTTTTCAATAAAAATTATTTTAAAGATCTATCCGATTATCAGGTTCAATGGTCGCTATATAAGGATGGGGTAGAAGTAAAAAATAGTGCAGGTACAATCAGTGCCGCTGATTTGCCGACAGCGCGCCAACGCAAGCAGCTTATATTGCCGATAAATTATGCGCAGTTAGATGCGGGATCGGAGTATTTTGTAAAAGTACAGTTTATTCTCAATACAGATCGACCTTGGGCGGCCAAAGGTTTTGTTCAAATGGAGGAACAACTGTTTGTCAAAGCGGCTGAAAATAAACCGTTGATTTCCGCTGTTGCACAAGGAGGGGCTCCGTCGCTTTCCAAAGAGGGTGATTTGCAGGTGGTGAAAGGAGATCAGTTTATCGCGAAGTTTGACAATAAAACAGGCTCGATATATAATCTAACATATGCCGGTAAACAAGTTATCCGCGATGGCGAAGGCCCAAAATTGGATGCACTACGTGCTCCGGTTGACAATGACAACTGGGCTTACCAACAATGGTTTGAAAAAGGATTACATAACCTTAAACATAAGGTTTTGTCTTCAAACAGTTATACCAAGAAAGATGGAACAGTTGTATTGGCGTTTACGGTTGAATCGCAAGCTCCATATGGCGCGTCTTTGTTGGGGGGAACTTCGGGAACCTACACGCTTAAAGAGCATACGGATAAGCCTTTTGGCAAAGATGATTTTAAATTTACAAGCAATCAGATCTGGACAATTTATAAGGATGGCTCTATTGAATTGTCGTCGAGTATTACATCCAATAATGCAAGTGTTGTATTAGCTCGATTGGGATATGCTTTGCAATTACCGACCGAGTATGGCAATTATAGTTATTATGGACGTGGACCGATCAATAATTATGCTGATCGGAAGACAGCACAATTTATTGAATTGCACAAAAGCACTGTAAAAGATCAGTTTGTGCCATGGCCTAATCCGCAAAATATGAGTAACAATGAGGATGTGCGTTGGACAGCATTGACAAATAATGCTGGACAGGGAGTTGTTTTTATTGCGAAAGAGCATTTATCAACATCCGCTTTGGACTATAGTGAGCTTGAGTTGACCTTTGCACCGCACCCTTATCAATTACCAAAAAGTTCGGGCGTACACGTGCATCTTGATGCAGCTGTAACAGGACTTGGTGGTAATAGCTGTGGACAAGGGCCACCGTTAGAAAAGGACCGTGTGAAAGCAGTACCAACGGCTATCGGTTTCATTATCCGTCCGATTCAGAACAATGATATGATAGCAAAGGCTCAGGTAGCGACTGCCGGTGACGCGCCCATTTCGTTGGCAAGAAGTTCAAATGGAGAAGTTTCTATTCAATCGGGAAATAAAAATGAGACCGTATTATACAGTTTGAACAATGCAAAGGCAAGTGTTTATAAAGCGCCTTTTGACTTACGCGCCGGTGGTACAGTAACGGCTTGGTATCAACAAAATGAAAAATTGAAGGTAACACAACAATACACTAAAATCGAAACCATTCCAATGGAGGTTGTTTTTGCTTCAAGTCAGGAGACTGGTGAAGGGGATGCCAAGAACCTATTGGATGGAGATCCTTCCTCGATTTGGCATACGATGTATTCGGTTACCGTAGCACAGTATCCACATTGGGTTGATTTTGATGCTGGAAGTAGCAAAACAATTAAGGGCTTCACTTTTCTACCAAGACAGGATGGACCGAATGGTGATATCAAGGATTATAAGATCCAGGTGAGTAAAGATGGGAAGAACTGGGAAGATGTGATGTCCGGATCTTTTGAACGGAATAAAAAATTAAAAACTGTTCGATTCGAAAAGCCTGTGAAAGGACGTTATATCCGCTTTACAGGACTTAACTCCCAACGTGGTGATGATTATGCTTCCGGAGCTGAATTTGCTGTTATCGCTGAATAATTTGCTTTAAATCGCATATTGAGCCAGCACCTGTCAAACAGGTGCTGGCTTTTTTGTTGGCGACCTAGGATAAGATTAAATAGTGCGATCGTTTCGTTTCACGTAAGGTAAGGTAAGGTAAGG
>NZ_DLAV01000028.1:83773-85494 GCF_002494055.1 Sphingobacterium sp. UBA7038 | reverse complement strand
GTAAGGTAAGGTAAGGTAAGGTCTCGGGCGATAATTTTGCAAACTTATTACATATAATGTTCGCGCACTTCTGTATTTTTAGGCCAGTTTAAACCGAGGCAAACCGGACAGTATGGAAATAAATAAACTTGATAATGCGCCTTTTACGGCATACCAAAAACTGGTGGTCTTTTTATTGGCCATGACACAATTTACGGTCGTGCTTGATTTTATGGTGATGTCACCGATGGGGGATATCCTGATGAAAGCCATAGATCTCAAACCGGCTCAATTTGGTATTGCGGTTTCGGCCTATGCCTTTAGTGCCGGTGCTTCGGGGCTGCTGACCGCGGGCTTTGCCGATCGTTTTGATCGGAAGAAACTGCTGTTATTTTTCTATTCTGGCTTTATTATCGGAACCTTCTGCTGCAGTTTTGCCAACGATTACTGGACTTTGGTTGCTGCACGAATCGTCACCGGGCTGTTTGGCGGCGTTATCGGCTCGATTTCTATGGCTATTATCACCGATATCTTTACGCTCCAACAGCGCGGACGTGTGATGGGCTTTGTGCAGATGGGCTTCGGTGCAAGTCAGGTCCTGGGGATTCCCATAGGATTATATATTGCAAATAATTGGGGTTGGCATAGTGCCTTCTTGTGGATTGCAGTGATGGCTTTGATTATTGTCGTTATTATAGCGGTCAAACTCATTCCTATTACGGCGCATATAGGTCTTCAGAAACATCAATCTGCGTTAAAGCATCTTTGGTTGACTTTTTCACAGCGAGAATACCGCGTCGGCTTTATGGCAACAGCTTTGCTCTCAATTGGAGGTTATATGATGATGCCTTTTGGAAGTGCTTTTGCAGTCAATAATCTAAAGGTAAGCCACGAACAGCTGCCGATGTTGTTTATGATTTCAGGTATTGCATCCTTGATTATTATGCCTATTGTAGGAAAATTGAGTGACCGTTACGATAAGTTTAAGATTTTTGCTTTCGCTTCCCTTTGGCTTATGATTGTCGTATTTATCTACACGAACCTAGGTGTTACGCCATTTTATATCGTTGTTATCTTAAACATTTTAATGATGGCCGGCATTTTAAGTCGGATGACGCCATCTTCGGCTTTGATCACTGCTGTTCCCGAGATGAAAGATCGGGGCGCATTTATGAGTATCAGTTCTTCGTTGCAACAGCTGGCAGGTGGTGTTGCTGCTTCATTAGCAGGTGTAATCATTGTCCAAGAAACAAAAGAAAGCCCCTTGGAACATTACCCGACATTGGGGATGATTGTTATTCTACTTTCCATTGTCGGTATTTTTATGATCTATCGGGTAAGTAGTATGATCAAAAAACGGCGCGCTGTTTCTTAAAACAAAATTGCCTTTATCGTTATTAGTTCTTAAAATATGAATTGTTAAAGAGAGATGGAATTATGGAAAAAATAGTTAGATATCCACATCCAAATGGAGAGATAACCGTCCTTTGGATACCGGAACGCTGTGTACATGCTGCAGTTTGTGTAAAGAGTCTGCCGAATGTGTATCATCCGAAAGATAAGCCCTGGGTTACGGCCCAAAATGCGAGTACGGCCGAATTGATTGAACAGATCAAGCACTGTCCTTCGGGAGCTCTTCAGTACGAAATAAAAAAATAATAGCTGTTGTATTGTTAAGGCAAAAAAAAAGCATCATTTATAATTAAATGATGCTTTTTTTGTTGGCGGTCTGGACGGGACTC
>NZ_DLAV01000028.1:0-83588 GCF_002494055.1 Sphingobacterium sp. UBA7038 | reverse complement strand
ACCAGCTGAACTACCAGACCTCAACCCTTCTCCTCAGAAGGTGTGCAAATATAGCGTTTGTTTACGTATCTGCAAAGATTTTTTGAAAAAAAACTAATCTACTTGGCCATCTTTCATCTTCTCTGCATTCTCAGCAAACTGCAATGCATCGATAATTCCTTGAATATCACCGTCCATAATTGCCGGTAAGTTGTACATCGTCATTCCAATACGGTGCTCCGTTACGCGACCTTGAGGGTAGTTATATGTGCGAATTTTTGCCGAACGGTCTCCTGTAGAAACCAAAGTTTTTCTTTTTGCAGCGATGTCGCCGTTCTTTTTGTTCAACTCGAGCTCATAAAGTTTGTTCCGCAACATCTCCATCGCTAACTCACGGTTGGCTAATTGGGAACGTTCTACCTGACAAACAACAACGATACCCGTCGGTTTATGCGTCAACTGTACCTTTGTTTCGACCTTGTTGACGTTCTGTCCACCAGCACCACCTGAACGGGATGTCTGTAATTCTATATCACCAGGATTCACTTCAACATCGACTTCCTCAGCTTCTGGTAACACAGCTACTGAAGCTGCGGAGGTATGTACACGGCCTTGAGTTTCGGTATCTGGAACGCGTTGTACACGATGTACTCCTGATTCGTATTTCAATTGTCCGTAAACGTCTTCACCGATAACTTTTAAAATCACCTCCTTGTAACCGCCAGAGGTTCCTTCGGTAACGTCCATTACTTCGTTGCGCCAGCCTTTGGTTTCGAAATAACGTGTGTACATGCGGTAAAGGTCACCCGCAAATAAGGCTGCTTCATCACCACCTGATCCACCACGAATTTCGATAATGGCATTTTTCGCATCTTCAGGATCCTTCGGAATAAGCATTAGGCGAATTTCTTCTTCTTTTTCTTCTTTTGCTACGTATAAAAGATCCAATTCCTCTTTGGCCATCTCACGAAGTTCTTGATCCTTCTCGTTCATGATGATGTCCTTATTGGTATCAATATTACTCACCATATTTTTGTAAATATGGTATTGGTCCACAATTTTGCCCAAATCTTTGTACTCTTTATTCAATTTGGCAAAACGTTTCATATCTTGCATGGTATCAGGGTTGCTCAATTCAGCTTCCACTTCTTCCCATCTTTCTTTTATCGCTTGTAATTTGTCTAACATATATCAAAAATGCTTCTTCTAGGAATGTATGACCTAGATTACTATTGAGTGTACAAAAGTAAGGAAATTTTGTTGCTTTTAAACAACCTAGCCTGCTATTAATGAGAGGAAACTGCTTTTAGTCCTACGATGGAAGCAATCAGCGTGAAAATAAAGAATATGCGCCAGAAATCTGCTGGCTCCTTAAAGAAGAAGATCCCCATTAAAACAGTACCTACCGCACCTATTCCGGTCCAAACAGCATAAGCGGTGCCCAAGGGAAGTGTCTGTGTGGCTTTGATCAATAAGCCCATACTTGCAAATAGGAATACAACAAAGGCACCATACCAGAACCATTGCCCATTCCCGGTTGCATCTTTGGCTTTACCCAAACACGTGGTGAAACCAATTTCACATAATCCGCCCAATATTAAAAATATCCAGTTCATATCGTTTTCTATTTTTTATTTTGGTACAAAGTTCCAGCTTTTGGCCGATAATAATTTTTACAAATGTTAAAAATTTGTGTGAATAGTTGCGCGAATCCGACTTAAGGTAACTTGACTGACGCCGAGATAGGAGGCGATGTAACCAAGTTTGATCCGCTGGATATATTGGGGGTATTTTTGAAGTAACTCGGCATAGCGCTCTTGGGCAGTATTAAAGAGCTTGGACATGGTTCGTTGTTCGGCCTTGATGAATTCAAGTTCAGCCATCTTTCTTCCCCAGTTTGCAATGGCAATATCACTTTCGTAGAGGTCAAAAAGTTGCTTTTGGTCTATCTGATAAACAACACTATTTTCTAAAAGGTCTATGTTTTCATAACCCGGTGTATCATGGACATAACTATTCATGGATATGAGTGTTCCGCCGGGTGAAACAAAATCCAGGGTAATCTGGCGGTTGGCCGTCTCGTAGTAAACGCGGGCTAATCCTGAAGCCAGAAAATAGATGTCTTTTTGAATTTTGTCCTGTTCGATCAACAGGCTATTTCTTTTCGCCGTAATTTTCTTACTGACCTGCTCCAATTTTGCAGCACTTTCAGGTGTTAGAAAGTGATAACCATTCAGGCAATCGGATAAAGAAATTAGGATTTGCTCGCCCATTTTTCCAAACGTAAAGTTTCACCATCCCAAACTGCATAGGTATGGTAATTGATCCATTCCCCTAAATTTAGAATACGACTATTGGAGTTCAGCTCAACATCATAGGGAAGATGTCTATGGCCAAAGATATAGTAGTCGTGATGTTGGGTTGACTCCAGTTCCTTTGCATAACCGATCAACCATTCTTTGTCTTCGCCCAGAAACTTTTCGTCCTCATTATTCGAAAGCCTGCTATGTTTGGACCAACGTGTCGCGATTCCGATTCCGAGATTTGGGTGCAACCGTGCAAATAACCATTGACAGAGACGGCTCCGAAATACTCTCTTGAGTATCTTGTATTTGTAATCTCCCGAACCTAAACCATCGCCGTGGTGAATGTAAAAATGTTTTCCGTTGAGATGTAACTCCAGCTCATTGTCGATGATGCGTACATTTAATTCCTTTTTGAGGTAATCAAACATCCACATATCGTGGTTGCCTTTAAATAAAGTAATGGGAATGCCGAGATCTGCAATTTCGGCTAATTTACCCAAAAAGCGGATATAGCCTTTTGGGACAACAGTCGCATATTCAAACCAGAAATCAAAAATATCACCAACAAGATAGAGCTGTGCAGCATCCGTTTTGACCTGGTCCAGCCACTGTATAATTTGCAGCTCCCTTTCCCGTGAACGTTCCAAGGGGTAAGATCCAAGATGAAAGTCGGAGGCAAAATAAATTTTTGTTCTTGTTGACATGTGGCCAAAACTAAAAAAAATGGAGGCGAATACAAAATTCGCCTCCACAATATATTTTGCTATGATTTAGATAATTCGGTGATCAGCGCTTTTAGATATTCGGTAGCATCGGGATCAATGCGGTTCAAGGACTGCTGAAGTTGATCTGGATAAGCACTTTTTATTGCCATGATTGAACTTGCGATAACCATATAGGATTTGTCGGTTACAGCATTCAGAATTAGACTTTTGTATTTTTTATCTTTTGTCTGTGCAAGCTTTTGAATCGCAGAGGCACGGATAACAGAGGCTTCGGACTTCTCTGCAAGTGCCAAGATGGTTTTTTCGGCTGACTTACGGACCGCGGGATTGCTTAGATCGAGACCTTGAATCGCTGTTGCGGCAAGATCCGCATCGGTATCCGCCAATGCTTTTGTTAAGATTTGCTGGCTGATGGTATTTGTCGGATTTTTTGAGGCATAGGCAATCGCACCGACGCGGTTGGCAAATGAAGGTGCATGCTCATATTGATATAGATAGTCGGCATCTGATTTATCGATTTGAATTTGACCCACGAGTGTTTTTTCGGGATCAATATCAATAAATTCAACAGCAGCAGGTAGCGGGATCATAAATTGGGCATTCCGCCTGTTGAGTTGAAATGTCTGTCTGATCTTTCCATTTTTGGTATAGATATCGACGGCCAAGGGAAGCTGGAAAGTCTGTACCGTAGAATCTTGAATTTGGGCTACATTCAGTATGACACTGTTCTCTCCGTTTCTTGTTGTGATCTTCAAAATTGGATGTCCGCCTTGGTAATACCATTGATTGAAGTACGGAGCCCAGTCTTTGCCGGTCACTTCTTCCATTGCTAGACGGAGCTGTTGCGGCTCGCCGGTTTTAAAGGAATTGTCTGTCAAGTATTTTTTCAACGATTGATAGAACGCTTCATCACCCATTTGCTCTTTTAGGGCATAGAGAATCAATGAGCCTTTCGCATAGCTGATATTATCAAACATATCTTCTTTATCATGATAATAATAACGGGCTAAAGTCGGGCTTTTCCCATTTTTAGTCGATTTGAGATAGGACTGGAGTTTTTCAAATCTAGATTTATCTCCACGATCTTTACCGCCATCGTGCTCACGCCAGATAACTTCGCCGAAAGTGGCAAAAGATTCGTTCATGGTTAAATTGGACCAAGATTCTGCTGTGACCAAATCACCAAACCACTGGTGAAATAGTTCATGCGCAATCGTTCCTTCCTGATTATCGTCCAACAATTCGCGTTTCGTCTTTTGTACATGTTCGCCATGTAGTGTTGCACTTGTATTTTCCATGGCACCTGAGACATAATCGCGACAGACGATCTGTGCATATTTATTCCAAGGGTAAGGAACACCCAAAGTCTTGCTGTAGAAGTCCATCATCGCTGGTGTCTTACCGAAGATATCTTTGGCATAGGGCGCATATTTCGGTTCAAGGTAATAGTCAACGGGGATATTGTTGTATTTGTCCTGATAGATTTTAAAATCACCAACGGCCATCATAAATAGATATGGGGCATGTGGTAAATCCATTGTCCAGGTATCTGTACGGGTACCGTCATTATTTTTCTGTTGCTTGCTCAATACACCATTCGATAGGCTGACATAGTTGTCAAGAACAGTCATGGAGATTTCTGCTGTAGTCTTTTGGTTGGGGCGATCAATCGTCGGGAACCAGGCTGATGATGCTTCAGTCTCACCTTGTGTCCATATTTGACGAGGTTTGTTCGGCGCGCGCTCATCAGGGTTGATAAAATATAGTCCCTTAGCATCGTTAATCGCTGCGCTGCCCTGAACTTTTAATAAGTTGGGTTTTGCTGTGTAATCGAGGTATACTGTATATTGTTCCTTGGCAACGTAATTACGGTCCAGCTTGATCAGCAGGGAATTATTGTCATAGCTATACTTTAAAGGGACCAATTGTTGGCCATTGACTAGCGACACCTGTTTGATATCCATGCCTTTTGCGTCGAGACGAAGGGAATCTGTTGGATAGAAATGGGGTTGTAACGTGATCCACTCTTTTCCATTGAGGAATTGATTGGTATAGTCAAAACGAACATCCAGCTTGGTGTGGACAAGATTGTTGATCTTCGTAGGAGTGGCTCGATATTGTTGATCTATGGGAAGTTGTTGTGCTTCGCTTATTCCAATTTGAAGAATGGAAATTGACAAAGAGAGATATATGACTTTTTTAAACATTGTTGTGATATTTTCAAGATTTAAATAAATCTAAAGAAATTTCGGTTGCTATGAAAATATACCGCAAAGAAATATGTGTATAATGTTGCTGGATAGGTTGTTGTGCGTTAAAAAATGCAGGTGTATCGTATATTTTAAGATAAGAGATCGATAAATTTATTTATATTCAACTCAAATTGAATTTTCAGGTGCTAAGTGAATAAAACTTAGGTTGGTTGAAACAAGTAGACGATTTTTTATGATAAACAAAAATTTTGGCCTTATTCTAATGATGATAGGTATGGCAGGTACGGCGACGACCGGTTATGGACAACAGTTAACATATCCGAAGACAAATAAAGGAACCGTCGTGGATGAATTTTGGGGTGAAAAGATTGCAGATCCTTACCGCTGGTTGGAGGATGATCGTTCAGCTGAGACAAAAAACTGGGTACAGGCAGAGAATAAAGTGACTTTTGACTATTTGAATGCAATTCCATTCCGTACAAAATTAAAAGATCAATTAACCGAAATATGGAATTATGAAAAAATAGGGACTCCGTTTAAGGAAGGTGCATATACTTATTTTTTTAAGAATAACGGCTTACAGCAACATGCTGTGCTTTATCGTAAACTAGGGGAGACGGGAGGAGAAGAAGTTTTCTTGGATCCAAATACATTCTCGAAAGATGGATCAACTTCATTGGCCGATGTTTCGTTTTCAAAGGATGGCAGTTTAGTCGCCTATTCTATTTCTGAAGGAGGATCAGACTGGCGGAAAGTCATTGTACTGAATGCCAAGGATAAGTCGCCTGTAGGTGAAACGCTAGTGGATGTCAAATTCTCTGGTATTGCATGGAAAGGAAATGATGGTTTTTATTACTCGAGTTACGATAAACCAAAAGGATCTGAACTTTCTGAAAAAACAGACCAACATAAATTATACTACCATAAACTTAAAACAGCCCAATCTACAGATAAATTGATTTTTGGTGGCCCTGAAACACCGAGACGTTATATAGGAGCTTCATTAACAGACGATCAACGTTACCTGATTATTTCCGCTGCAAATACGACAACAGGAAATGAACTTTATTATCAGGATCTCAATCAGCCGAACGGCAAGATTGTCTGCTTACAAGATCATTTTGACGCAAATACAGGTGTCGTTGACAATATTGGGGATAGTTTCTTATTGGAGACGAACTACAAGGCTGCCAACAACCGTTTGGTAAAAGTTGATTTGAAGAATCCTGCAAAGGAGAACTGGAAAGATGTTATTCCAGAAACTGAAAATGTACTTTCGATCAGTACGGGTGGAGGCTATCTTTTTGCAAACTATTTGAAAGATGCCGTTTCGGTTGTGATTCAATACGATTATACGGGTAAAAAGATTCGGCAAATAGAATTGCCTGGTGTGGGTACGGCGAGTGGTTTTTCGGGTAAGAAAAAGGAAAAAGAAATCTATTTTGGTTTTTCAAATTACATTACACCTTCTTCAAGTTATAAGTTTGACGTAAATTCTGGTCAGTCTACACTTTATATCAAACCTAAGGTGAAATTTGATTCCGATCAGTATGAATCGAAACAGGTTTTCTACACATCCAAAGATGGTACTAAGGTTCCGATGATTATTACGTACAAAAAGGGGATTGTCTTAAATGGGAAAAACCCGACGATTGTGTATGGTTATGGCGGCTTTAATATCAGCTTGACACCTGCCTTTAGTACTTCCGTTGCAGTTTGGTTGGCCAATGGTGGTGTTTATGCTGTTCCGAATTTGCGCGGAGGGGGTGAATATGGTCAGAAATGGCATGATGGCGGTAGACAATTCAACAAATTGAATGTGTTTAACGATTTTATTGCCGCGGCACATTATCTTCAGGAGAATGGTTATACATCACCCGAGTATACTGCTTTATCGGGGGGCTCAAATGGTGGCTTGCTCGTTGGAGCAACAATGACAATAGATCCCAAAGTAGCCAAGGTCGCACTGCCTGAGGTTGGTGTTTTGGACATGTTGCGTTATCATACCTTCACAGCTGGTGCAGGTTGGTCCTATGATTATGGTACGGTCAGTGATAGCAAAGAAATGTTTGATTATCTGAAAGCATATTCTCCGGTGCATAATGTGAAATCTGGGGTTTGTTACCCTGCGACGATGGTCTTTACCGGAGATCATGATGATCGGGTGGTACCGGCGCACTCCTACAAGTTTGCTTCCGAACTGCAGTCAAAGCAAGCGTGTGATAACCCCGTATTGATTCGTATTGAGACAAAAGCTGGCCACGGTGCTGGACGGTCAACAGAAGTTCTGATCAATAGTACAGTTGATAAATATGCTTTCGCGCTCTGGAATATGGGTATTAAAGAGTTAAAGTAAGTAGACAGTTTTCCAGTGCTCAAAGCATTATCTGTTGGTTCAAAGCACTGTTTGTAGAGCAATGAATAAAAAAGCCGCGATCAAGTTATTGACCGCGGCTTTTTTATTCATCGACGATTAGAATATCTTCTTATTGCCAAGTCTTTTCACCTTTTTTCATTTTTTGTAAGGTCGCTACATATTCTTCTTTTTGGGTAGCATCTGTGATAAGTGAAATTGCTTTTTCTTGCGTTTTAATAGCTTTTTCTTTTTCTCCAAGGCGATACAATATGTTTGCAAAAGTGTCTAGATACATCGGCGCATCTTTTTCTTTCTCATTGGACAATTTACTCCATTCCGCTGCTGCTTTTAAACAGGCAGGATCATTGCAGTTTTCAAAAATAGACCAAGCCATGTTGTTCAATTCCGCTGCTGTGATGGTCGAACCATATTTTGCAATATATTTATTGAAGCTATCTCTTAAGCCCGGGTAATTTTTGGTATAACCGTAATAACGTGGTTGCATTTCGAGACTTGCTTTTTCTGTATTGACAGTTGGATATTTTTGCGCCAATTCTTTTTCTATGCTTGCGAAATCAACCGTTTCCTTTGCACGGATTTTGGTGTTTACGGCGTTACTAACCAACAGCTGGGACAAGAAGTCATTTGCTTTTACTTTTTCACTGACGGCGTCAAATTTAGCAGGGTTATCTTTGATTAAATTAAAAGCCTTAGAATCGACAACATTTGCCGCCGAAAGTAATAAATTGATATTCTCCTTTGTAAAGATTTGATCTGTAGTCAAGGACGCTAATACGACTCCTTCCGCTTTTGCCTGTGTCTCTTGATCATAAGCTTCTTTGGCTGCCATAGCCATACTTTTAGCAATGTTTACATTAGTTGGGTCGGCATTAAATTTTGCTAATAGCGTTTCATATTGTGTATTTGGATCAAGTGATTTTTGTGCTTTCGCTATAAAATCGTCCGCTTCACCGCCACCAACGATACGATGAACAAGGGTACCTTTTGAATCAAAGATCAGAAAAGTTGGGTATGCCCTAACTTTATAATCTTTGGCAAAACGGTCGGCCTCTTCGTACCATGATTTTACATCTTCATTATCATTCTTGGTTTTATCCATCTGAATTTTTGCATTGATAAACTTTGCATTGAAGAAATCACCTACTTTAGCTTGTGGGAAGATAGTACTCGACATATATTTACAAGGGCCACACCAGGTTGTAAAACAGTCTACAAAAATGAATTTGTTTTCTTTAGCCGCTTTTTCTTTAATCTGACTCCAGTTGAGCCCATGCTCAAATTTGACCCCCTCGCTTTGCGCAAACAGTAGGGTAGGGATTAGAAATAGCATTAAAATCAATTTTTTCATAATGTTGGTATTTTAGATTTTTAATTTAATCGTTCGCATTAGTTGGGATAAGGTTAGTTCTCCCAAGTTTTTATTCCTTTCATCATTTTGTCCAGTGTTTCTTGATAGATAGGACGATCGTCCTCACTGGCCATTTCAATAGCTTTGTTTTGCCACTTTATGGCTTTTTCTTTTTCTCCTTTCTTATAGAGTAGGTTTGCATAGGTATCCAAGAATG
Organism: Sphingobacterium sp. UBA7038; assembly: GCF_002494055.1. Lineage (NCBI taxonomy): Bacteria > Pseudomonadati > Bacteroidota > Sphingobacteriia > Sphingobacteriales > Sphingobacteriaceae > Sphingobacterium > Sphingobacterium sp. UBA7038. Next base: position 74,423 of record NZ_DLAV01000028.1, on the reverse strand, counting down.
CACTGCTTGGATCTTCAATGATGGATTTCTTGCTCCAGCTTAACGCGGATTCAATACATGCAGCATCGCTACTATTGTTAAAAATAGTCCAGGCAAAGGTATTTAATTGATGTGGAGTAAAATCTTCTGACGAAAGGTAATCATTGATCGTATTCTTCATGGCTACATAATTCTTCACCTGAAGGTAGTAGTGTGCTTTTATCTTCTTGAACATCGGAACGAAATCGATGTCTGGATATTTTGCAGCAAGTTCATTTTGATAACTATCCCAGTTGGGTTCATGTTTGGCATCTATTTTAATCTGAAATAATTCGTTGACGACAACATTTGCCAGAGTACGGTTGGCAATACCTGGTGACTCTAATAGAATATCAATTTTCTCTTTATTGTTGCGAATAAGATTGAAAGCTTTTGAATTGGTGAATTTGGCAGCCGCCAATAAAATATGGACATTTTCTTTTTTGAATAGTTCATCCGTGCCCAATGAATTTGCTAAGGTATTTTCTGCCTTTCGTGCTGTATTTTCATCGTAAGCGATATTTGCTGCTTTCAGCATCTGCTTTGCTGTATAAATATCTTGAGGTCTTTTCTCGAATTTTTTTAACAGCGTGTAATACTGTGTTTCGGGATAGAGTCCATCCATCACATGACCGACAAATTCGGGAGCGTCACTTGCACCGACAATCCGGTGTACCGCTTGCCCATTGGGATTAAAGATAAGAAATGTGGGAAAGGATTGAATATTGTATTCATTGGAAATAGCACGCGCATCGGCATACCATTTTTTGACATTGGCATTGTCGGACTCTGTGGAATCCATTTGTACCCTGACACTAATGAAGTTCTGATTAATTGGCTGCCCCACCTGCTCTAAGGGAAAGATCTCATTGCTCATATATTGGCATGGGCCACACCAGGTTGCAAATAGCTCTACGAAGATAAACTTGTTCTCAGCTTGTGCCCGCTCCTTTATTTGTTTCCAACTCAACCCTTCTACAAATTTCACCCCCTTGGTCTGGGCCTGAGCCAAATTCCCGAATAAAATTGTAAGGCATAATGCGATTATACTTCTCATACTCACTCAACAAAAGATTCATAATTATGTTTAAGTTATTAAATTAATCTGAAAACAAAAACACCTCTGAAGTATTAATTTCAGAGGTGTTTTCGTGGACTGATAAATCGCTTATTTGATATTTATCTTCGATTTTAAATCTTTTGTTAGACCGTCTTTATGTAACATCAAAGAAGTTGTTTTATAACGTACAAATTCTTTTGACGCATACAAATAACCATGATAGTCATTTGTTGTGCCCCAAGAGTTTTTAACGATGTAATACTCTTTTCCGTTTTGATCTTTTACAAGACCTACGATATGCATGCCGTGGTCATCTGTAGTTTGCCAGTTGTCGAAAGCTTTTTGTCTTTCTTCCGCTGTTACTTTTAACTCTGGTTTAGGACCAACGAACATCGTTGACTTTTCCTGATCTGTCATTTCCTCGAAAGGTTTTTCTGGCACATAAGCTACACCGTTTTTCCAAGAAAAGCCTTTTTCTGATACGTCAGTTGCCCAAGCTACAGTATAGCCCTTTTGTAACGCATTGTCAATGATGTCCGTTAAATCGTTCATCTTAACATTATAGAAACGGTCGAATGACCAGTTGTCAGGAATCAACAATACGAATTGGCTATAGTATGGATGGTCAGTTACCGAAGCAATACCAACGTAATCATCCGGATTGATACCGATTACCTGATCTGCAAAAGTGCGTGGTGTATAAGATTTACCGTTGTAATCAAATTTCTCAGGTACTTCTCCAAGATAAGAATCCATCGCTGCGGTATATGCTTTCTCCCAGTTTGGCGTTAATGTTTTGCCTTTTACTACTGCTCCTAACATCGCATCCAACATATTTGTCATTTCACCAAAGTTGTTACGTGTAGTGCCGTAGTGAAGACCTGTGTAAGCAGATTGCGGCATTGTACCGTATTTACGGAAAGAGTTCAACACATCATGGAATTGACCACCTTCACCCAATGACAATCCGCCATGAAGGCGTACATACGTGCGTGCTTTATCTAAATACGTGTTGCGCGCGGTATAGATTTGTGAGATCTCCACTGGTTTTTTACCCATACGGATCATTTCTGACTCCAGGAAAGAGTTACCTGAATAAGACCAACAAGTACCAGATGAACCTTGGTTTTTGATGGATGTGTTACCAAGATTGATAACTTCAGTAAATGTAAATCCAGATTTGCTATTGTCATTTTGATTTGCTTTTAGCGCATTGATCAAATTGTCTTGTGCTTGTACTTGGAATGAAGCTGCGAAAAGTGAAGCAGCTAGTACAATCGTTTTATTCCAATTCATTGTTAGTATTTTGTTAATTTAGTGTGGTGCTAAATTAAATAAATAAAATTTAGTAAGGTAAATTCCTCTGTAAAATAATTGTTCTTAAAAATCTGCTGTTTTCTGCAATCTTTTGCTGGAGAATAGGATATGCATAAAGCATAATATCACATAAAAATGGTCAGAAATTTCTTTCTGACCATGGTGTTCTGTATCGTTTGTAATTTCGCGCGGATTACCGGAGTTTCTCGCCGAATAATGACCGTCGGTACGCTTTCAATAGTCGTTTAATCAGTCGGTTCAGCTTTTTTCGGAAAAAGCAGCGAAGCAATGATACTCAATACAAGTATGCCGACAATAACGATCAACGAATGTGTTGTTGTAAAACCTACTTCGGCCAACCAATGATGCAGCAGCATCTTTAGACCAATGAAGACCAGCAAAAATGCTAAACCTACTTTGAGGTATTGGAATTTGTGGATGATATTGACCAAAAGGAAGAACATCGACCGCAATCCAAGTATTGCAAAAATATTGGAGAAAAATACAACATAGGGATCTTTGGTAACCGAGAAAATTGCAGGGATAGAATCCACAGCAAAAATCAAATCCGTAAATTCTATGACCAGTAGTACAAGAAATAGCGGTGTCATATATTTAACGCCGTTCTCTACATGGAAGAAGTGTCCACCATCTAATTTGGGGGTTACCTTAAAGTATCGGGAAGCAAATTTAACGACCGGGTGATTCTGTGGATCCACTTCTTCGTCCTGGTTACGGTTGATAAACATTTTGACCCCTGTAAAGACCAAGAAAGCACCAAAAACATAGAGGATCCAGCCGAATTTAGCAATAAGGGTTGCGCCAAGGAAAATAAACAAGAAACGCATAATGATTGCGCCCAAAATTCCCCACACCAAAACTTTATGGTAATAGCGCTCTGGAATGCCAAAAGAAGTAAATAATAATACCATCACAAAGATATTATCTACGGATAGGGCATATTCCACAACGTAACCGGTGATATATTCCAGACCAAGGTTTTTGTTGTAGAGCTCGAGACTCGCCGCTAAATCACCGGGAATGATTTTAATATCGTGGTGGTGTTTGGTAATGATTTCTTGAAGGTGGTCCAAGTCATGGATATTGTGCAATTCAAATCCATAGTGACGGAGAAGCCAATAGAAACCCAAGGAGAATAAGACCCAGATGGCGCTCATGATGCTAGCCATCTTTAGGCTAACAGGTTTGTCGCCTTTGGAGAATAAGCCTAGATCTATTGCTAGCATAAGTGCAATAAAGATGAGGAATCCGCCAAAAAACATTAATTCGTGACTCATTTTATTTTTTTCTTTCTGTTGTATATTTTACCAGCTGCTCCAACCCCGATTTGTATTCACTGTCGGGAAAGTCTTCCAAGATCCGGAAAGCATCTTGTTGGTATTCCAGCATCTTATTTGTAGCGTATTCGAGCCCACCACTCTGGCGGACAAAGTCGATGACTTCAGCCACTTTGTGTGTGTCTTCATTATGGTTTTTAATCAAATTAATGATCCTTCGCTTTTCACTTGAAGTCACTTGATTCAAGGCATAGATTAACGGTAAGGTCATTTTCTTCTCTTTGATGTCATTGCCGAGTGGTTTGCCAACGTCATCTAAACCAAAGTCGAATAAATCGTCCTTGATTTGAAATGCAATTCCGATCTTTTCACCAAATTGATGGAGCTTGTCGATTGTCTCCTGATCTGCATTCGAAGAAGCCGATCCACAGGCACAGCAAGAGGCAATCAGCGAAGCTGTTTTCTTTCGAATGACCTCAAAATAAATAGACTCTTCGATATCCAGTTTACGGGCCTTTTCGATTTGAAGCAATTCACCTTCGCTCATCTGATCAACAGCTTCCGATACAATTTTTAGTAAGTGATAATCCTGATGTTTTACAGAAAGGAGCAGGCCCCTTGACAGCAGAAAATCACCCACCAAAACAGCAATTTTATTTTTCCACAAAGCATTGATGGAAAAAAAACCTCTGCGTTCGTAGGAGTTGTCTACCACATCATCATGTACGAGTGATGCGGTATGCAGCAATTCTACGAGAGCAGCTCCTCTGTAGGTGGATTCATTGATTCCGTTGCATATCCCAGCAGAAAAGAACACAAACATGGGCCGCATTTGTTTGCCTTTACGTTTGATCAGGTATTGTGTAATGCGATCCAACAAGGGGACGGAGCTTTTCATTGAAGCTTTGAATTTTTTTTCAAAAGCCTCAAGTTCATGGGCAATAGGACGTTGGATCTCTCTTAATTTTGACATGAATTGGGGTGAAATACCAAAATAGTTAAAGCTTAAAGATAGTGATTTTGTTACAACTCTTCGACTGCTTTCTCAAGATTTTTGTACCATTCCTCACCATAGGTTCGGATGAGAGGATCCTTTAAAAATTTAAATACAGGGACCTGTAATTCTTTACCAAATGAGCATGCATCTTTACAGATATGCCAACGGTCATAGTGTAGTACGTCGAATTCGGGGTAATGTGTTGTCCTGATAGGATAGAGGTGACACGAAACGGGTTTTCGCCAATGCACCTCGCCAAGTTCGTAAGCTTTTTCGATAGCGCATTTTGTAGTGCCATTTTCCCAGGTCACATAGGCACATTCTTTATTCCCATCAACACAAGTGGTCGTTAGATCGCCATCAATATCGACAACATACTTCCCTTGCTCTTCAATCGCTTCAATACCTTTCTCGGTCATATAGGGCTTTACTTTGGGATAAATCTCCTCCAATATAGCCTTTTCACTCTCCAATAAAGGTGCGCCTGAATCGCCTTCAATACAACAAATTCCTTTACATTTTGATAAATTACACACAAAGTCATTGTTGATTAGATCTTCGTGCACCAATACATTTCCTACTTCAATCATTCTAATTATTTTGAGTAGCTTGCTTTCTGTCCCAATTTGTATTTTAATCCACTGGCTTCGAGTAATTCCAGTGTTACCGAACCGATTAGAATATCTACATTGGCTTTGACCGGAATACGGTTGCCATCATTGGTTACCCACAGATAAAGCTTGCTATTTTTTTTAAAGATACGTCCTGGTTTAATCTCAGGACTGAATTTGAGACATTCTAAAGTGCCTAATTCCGTTTTTATTTTTTCTATTCCAATATATTGTATGCCTAAGGTGGCAATCTCATCATTCAAAAAATAAGTCAGCTTAAAAGATTCTCCTGGTTTAACAGTCGACAGATCTAGATTTCGGGCGAAATAATAGGAAGAAAGCAAGTCGAAAGTCTGATCTACCTTCGAATTGAAAGTCCCCTTGTTGCCTACAACACTATTTGTTTCCTGGTTGAAGCGCACCTTATCGTTCCGTCTATATCCTCCTTCACGAATGTTTTCCGTATAGTAATACGGTAAAAATGTCTTGCTGTTGATATACGAGTTGTATTCATTTCTCACCGTATATATGGCAAAGGCGCCAGCTGTTTTGCCGGCAGCGTATAGATGAAATGAAGGGTTTCCGGCTCCATCCTTGGTATCCTCAACGGTTAATGTCCCTGTTGCGGCTGAAATAAAGCCATAACGGAGTTTATATTTTAATTTCTCGCCACCTTTAAATGCCGATTCTTTTAAATGCGGTAAATCTTGAGCGAAAGCAGTACTTACGATAACGGATAAGTAAAGGAGCAAAGTCGATATAAGTTTCATGTACGTAAGTTTACGAAATTTGTTTGAAAAAGAAATGTTAATTTCATTCAAATAAATTTAACTTTTGGAGTTAATGAGACCTTCATGGACGATGACATATACTTATGTTGAGCTGAGTTATTTAGGCTGTGTCCGCTTAAATACGGGGACCGTAGAACAGGGTTCACCATACATAATACTCTTTGCTACCTTACTCAATTTTACCGTAAACTGCACAAATGTAGACTCTGGGATAAACGTATCGCCACAACCTTTCACAACCACACGTTGATCTCGAAATTGTTCCATGTCAATCTGTTCAATTGCCGCAGCATACTGTATACGCAACAACTCCTCTGAATCCCCAAAAATAACTGTCTTCGCATAGGGTTCCAATTTGTTGGCTAATAACATATAAGCCCAGGTCGGAACAATAGCATCGGCAGTACACGTAATTGCGACATGTTTACCTTCGTATTGCGACCAGTCGTGTGTCTTAATGAATTCTCGGAAATCCTTTTCTTTAAGAATCAAGCCATGGAAGAGATTATCCTTAATATCATAGACTACATTGTCTGCTTTAGGATGGTAGTTGGCCAGGTCAACTGTGACTAACCCACTTTGCGCAACTTTGTTGACAATATCTGTTTGAATATCCATATTTACATCAAAAAAAAAGCCGGACGATAATTCGTCCGGCTACAAATTTACTTAAAAATCTTTTAAAAGAATTTCACTCTATTGTCAATGATTTCAGCTTTGTCTTGTAAAGCGCGGAAAATAGATCCCCAAGCGCGTTGTGCTTTAGCTGCAAGCATTTGTTTCTTTTGTCCGTTGATATCCGAAATCGCGGCAGGATTGGTAAAACCATTTACTTGTACAACATATACACCGGTATTGCCTTCAATCGCTTTGGAAGGTTTGTTTGGCTGTAGCCCAAAAACAGTACCAACCACTTTGTTTTCTAATGCAACACCAGGAATAACTGGGTTTGCGAAGACAACATTTTCAACGTGAATAGCTGCTTTACCAACTTTTTGTGCTACTTGATCAATAGAAGATGTACCTGCTAAAGCCTTGTCAAATTTATCTTTCAAGATTCTAGCTTTAACCATATTTCTTACTGCAGGTTCGATATCTTTCTTAACAGCATCCAAGGAAAGAGTTCCTTTAGGCTGTATGTCGACCAAGTTTGCTAAGATATAAGAGGTTTCAGTTTCGAAAACTTTATCTGAAATATCGCCTTTTTTAGCTTCGAAAGCCCATTTGATTAAATCACGTGGAGCTTCGGCGCCATCTAATACATTGTCCATCGCTGTTACGCGTGAGGCTGTTTTTGCTTCCAGACCAATTTTTTTCGCTTCTTGAGCAAAGTTCTGTGCTGTAGCTGCAGATAAGAATGCTGTTGCTTTGCTATGTGCATTGTTCAACGTTTCTTTTCCGCTGTTGATCACTTTGTCAATGATAGCAACTTTTGCATATTTTGAACTTCCTGATTGTTTTTCAATTTTAATGACATGGACACCATATTGTGATTTTACAACTTTGATATCGCCTGTTTTACTTTCGAAGATGGCTGTCTCAAGATCTGGAGCCATACGGCCTCTTGTTAAAGTACCCAGCTCGCCACCGTTGGTTTTGCTCTCTGGATCTTTGCTGAATTGAACCGCCAATGCCGCAAAATTGTCTCCTTTTTGAATCAATCCTTTGATCGAATCTGCTTTCGCCAATGCTTTATCCATTCCACCTTCGGCAGCAGGATCCAATAGTATGTGTGATGCTTTCACAGAGTCAGGGCTTACGATCGTCGAAACAACTTTTGCAATTTCATACGCATTGTTGTTTAAGAAAGGTCCCACAGTTGTTCCGGCCGCAACATTGAAGACAACGGAATCCAATGAAGGACTCAACTGTCCTTTTTTCACATAAGTAAACGGAAATTTGTTGTCTGAATTGATCGAAGCAAATAAAGAGTCATCTTTAGCAACGATTAAATCTTGTTTCAATTTATTGATCGTCTCTTTTACGGCCAATGAATCTTTTGCAAGAGGTTTTGCATCCACCATTACGTATTGGATCGCACGTGTTTCCTCTTGTGTTTTGAACATACTTTTATGCTCATTATAATATTCTTGGTAATCTGCATCAGTCAATTTGGCATCAGCATCCTTAACAGAAGCGTAATCCAAAAGAATGTATTTGAAGTCTGCTAGTTTATTACGCTCTTGGTATTCTTCGTTTGCTTCCAAAGAAGTAACATATACGCTATTAGAAAGCAATTCGCCATATTTGCTGCTTAAACGCTCATCTCTAACGCCTTTCAGTAGTTCCTCCCATTGTTCAGCCACTTGTTGGTTACCTGATGTGTTCATTTGGGTGATAAAAGCACGCAGTTGACTCGGGTCAAATTGTCCTGTTTGTGGGTTGGTAAACGCTTGAACGATTTGAGGTGAAGGGTTGTTACCTTGCACTAAATCATTTAATTCGTCTTTGCCGACAGTCAAACCGATTTTTTCAATTTCCTTTTTCAAGATTTCTCTTGATAAAAATTGATTCCATACTTGTTGAACAGCGTAGGTCCGCATTTGAGGGGTCACTGCACCGCCCATTTGTTGTTTGAACATTTCCTCTGTTTGTTCAACTTGCTTACTGAACTCAGGATATTCAATTTCAGTTCCGTTGACTTCCCCTACACGATTTTGATGTCTCGCCCAAAAAGGAGCTCCCCCTCGAACGACATCGCCTAGTAAAAATGCTAAAATTGCGATAGCCATAGCTGCGGTCAAGATGACACCAGCTTTGTTACGCAAAAAGCCCATTAATCCCATAGTCTGCTTATTGTGTTTATATTGTGTAAATACTTGTATTTCGTTAATTTATGCATAGCATAGCAAAATGCGGTGCAAGATACAATTTTTATAAAAAAAAACGGAATATTTTCCTGAATGTAACAAAACAAATTTGAAAACTATTTGTATAAAGTGGAGTTTTTTGTGCTCTTTTAGTTCAAATGATTCGTTTTGAACAACTTAATCGTATAAATAAACTGCCTGGAGGTATTGTCTCGGATCTATACCTGCTGTTAAGCTAAACCTGAATCTGGTTTATGGCCTGCAAATAGTTATTTACCTAAGGAAGGGAAGAGACTATTGTTGGTGATCACCGTATAACCAGTTGCATTGGCTATATTGACGTGTTTAAAATCCTTGTCCGAAGTAAATGATGAACCTTGTAAGTTACCGCGATTATCCCGAAAGAATGCCGTAATGGGAACATGATTATAAAAGGTCATGTTGCTGTTGCTATCGGCTTTACTTTCGTCATAGATGATCTCTTCTGTTTTGATGACAGAACCGTCAGCCATAGTAACCACCACATTTTTGGTAAATACGGTGGTCTTTTCTTTTTCCCGCCGAATAGCATGGTCGGAAGTAATTCGCTGAGTTTCCTTTAAATTGTCGTCGTAAAAGATGATTTTTATGCTTTTTGGAAATTCGTATACTTCGGTGCTATCGTGTTTGATACGCATTTCAGGGGCTGTAAGATTCGCTTTTACCCGTGTGGAATCGCTATAAATAATATCGACATGACGCGAAATGTCGACCGCCTCTTCCTTTTTCATATTGGCAATGCGGTCTACCTCTTTTAGATCCGGTTCGCAAGAGGTCAATGAGAGCGCCCCTAGTAAAAATAAGATTACTAGGGGCGATATATTTTGGAATATGGATGAAGCAAATGTCTTGCGTACCATCGTATTAATTAATCTAAAGGCGGTTTTCTAAACCAGCGGTCATTGAGGGTAAAGCCGATATTAAAGTTAATATAGCGTTCACGTAGGAGACTGTTGCTGATTTTGCCCATTTGGCCAAATTCTGCAGAGAAGTTTATTTTAGAGAAAGCTCCTGAAAATTGATTTCTTGCCAACGGCAGTCCCACACCTACAGTAACCGCCATATCGTTGATATTCTGGTCGCTTAAGAAATATTGTGTTTTATTATACCTGAAACCAACTCTATAGTCTACTTGGTTCAGATATTTAAGCGAAGTAACATCTGGTGTAATCTGACCACCAATCGCTACGCCATAATTCTTCCGTAGTTCGTTTTCACCCGCTCTGGTCTGAAATCTTGACCAATCGGCATATTTAAAATCGGCCCCGATTAACCATCGGTTGTTACGTGCAAGGGTAATACCTACATTATGTCGCAACGGAAGCGTCAAATGCCTGCTGCTACGGTCCGAAACATAGGTGCTATCCAACGGGATATTTTGGTTGTCTGGATCCGTTGAAGGTGTAACCCGTGTATTAAAAATTGTTGCTCTTTCTTTGATATCATTATTGAGCGACCCTGAATAACCAACGATCAACGAGTATTCTCTATTTAAAGGTTGTTCGTATTGCAGACCATAATCAAAGATAATCCCTTGGATTTCGCGCTTATTTTGTTGTTGTGTATTTAATGCTCCGGATGAAGGCAAAAACTCTACACGGCTATAATCATTTAGGGTTCCAAATAGATAAGACATATTGGCACCAATACTCAGACCTTTTACAATGCGTACCCCCCAACCTGCATAGGCTTTAGTTAAACCACCTTCGCCCGTGAAAACTTTCGTATAGGGATCAGAATTGACTGTTCCCGTTGAAGATGTCCGATAGCCTATATCTGAATAGGGAAGGATACCCAAGCTGATACCACCAAATCGTTTCATTGGGAATGTCATGGTGATGTGGCTAAAGGCAAAGTCAGCGGTATTATCCGATCTTGTTGTCGAATTTAACTGCGTGTAGTTCCCGTATAAACCAGCATCAAAGGTCGTAAACTGTGTAGCAGAATAAGATGCAGGGTTGCTTGGGTTGGTATTATACACGCCATTGATTCTCCGGACAGCGGTATTGACACCTCCCATCCCTCTATATTGTGGCAATAAATCTTCACGCATCTGACCAAGTCCAAATTGAGAATAAGGTGATGCGGATGTCGTTTTTTGTGCAAATGCGGTAGTAGAACTAGCTAAAATTCCACCTGCTAACAACAGTTGGAGTGATTTATTTCTTAGAGAGCTTGTAAAGCGTTTCTGCATGGTCAATCTATAAAATTGAGAAACTAATGTTTATTTAGTTTTAGTGAAATTTTCGAGTTATCTGACTCTTATATTAAATGTTCTTTGCTTTTAATCGCATACAAAACTATTCAATTTTTGCGAGCTTGTTAAGCCGATTTTGTTAAAAAAGGTTAAACACTTATTGTACAGTCGTTTAGAAAAACTGAAAGTAGATTATGGTCAGTGTTATGATGGCATATACAACTTCAAAAAACCATTTCTTTTTGGCATAAGTGAAATAATAAGCCATATAAATAGCGATGGAGGGGGCACAAAGTAAAAAATGGGCCTCCGTTAGTTTTTTATTCCAGTAAAAAGAAACTATCGCAAGGCATAACATAAAAAACAACAGTTGAAATGACTTGCGAATATGCACGACACTTTTGAAAAAATTGTCTTTCAATACCAAGAGGAAGAGTATTAACGTAAAGATTACTGGGACGAGTACCAGATAATCGACTAACTGAATGCGAATAGCAGTAGGGAATTTGTAGGTAAACGGTAGCCAAATGGTATAAAACTGCTCCATTTTACCCATCCAAAGGTAGATAACCGCTAAGATGAAATAGACCGTTGCTAGGCCAAGTAAAGGTGTAATCCACTCGCGCCAGTTGAATGGCCTAAAAATGAGTAGGCCTATCCATAGTAAGGCGAACATACTCAGAAAAGGGAAGTAGATCAGACTTCCTATCCCTACAATCATACCGAGATCAAACATTTCGGCTTTAACATCTGTCTGCCGATAGAGGGAGAGCAATTTGCTTAACATCCATATCGAAATGAAATTACAGATCAGTGTGGGTGAAAGTACCAAAAATGGTAAAAACAGGCTGGCCAGTGTCATGTACATCAAAGCAACCAAGAAACTGGGTTTACCCAGCAGGTTAAAATGGCTTGTGATGCGATTGAGTATCGTTGCCTGAGAAATCGTCAGGATCAGTGTGATAAAAACATTGGTCGAAGGAGAGAGGTTGATTAAGTTATTTTCTCCCAAAAGATTCCCCAAGGCAGGCTCAAAGATTACAGAATCAAGTTTGTCCGGAAGGTGAAGAAATATGCCTAAGCATAAAACAAAACCCACGATGGATAGAAATAAAATATTGATGGGTGAATAATTTCTAAACTGACTTATAATCATCGTATGCAATCAATAAAATGCTATTTATTCTTTTTTTCCAATTTGCTGATACGGCGATCGAGCAAGAAAAGGAAGAAAGCCAAACCCAGAAAAATGACCAACATGACCAATACAACAACGTAGATCTTACCTTCGCTACGTAATCCAGTCGCCATCTCGACATCATCCTGTGCAAATGTGCTCAAAGTTGATAAGAGTAGTAAGGCGATTGACAATGTTATTTTTTTCATTTGTTTAAAATATTATTCGTGTCGTTTTCATTGTTATGTATGATTCGATACACGCTATTTGATTTATGTAATATTCTGTTTTTTACTGATTGGGTTTTACCGGATTTCTTTATTTTAGAAATAAAGTACGGTATTAGCCGTTCAATATTATGCGTTCAAGTCTTTCTTTTCGAGCAGGCGTACCCTATAGCGAAGTGAACAAATCCAAGCTGCAATCATTGGCCAGCCGATCATCGCGGCATAAAATGTAGGGCGTAGCTCGCTGCTCATTTTTAAATCGCCAAAGGCTGCGTTTCCTCCACTTCCAGGGTGAAGAGAGTCTGTCATCTTTGGTAGAATATAAAGTAACACGATGATAATCGGAAATGCAAAGATATTGTACACAGCCGATATTTTGGCTCTTTTTTGTTCTTCTTCCAGCGCATTGCGGAGCACCAAATAGGCTAGATACATCAGTGTTGCTATGGCAGAGCCATTAAGCTTCGGGTCGTTTGGCCAAGGCTCTCCCCAGGTGATGTTTGCCCAAAGCATACCTGTTGCAAGTCCAAGAAAACAAAATGTTATTCCGGTATTAACGGCTTCAATGGCCATTAAATCATACTCCTGTTTGCCCGTATTGAGGTATTTGATACTATAAATAACAGACACCAGGTACATAACGAACATAGCCGACCACATTGGGACATGAAAATAAACGTTGCGTATGCTTTCGTGAAGGATGAATAGGCGGGGAACAGGTCCCAAAAGACCATTGATAATGACCGCACAGATAATCATTACCGCTAATATTTTCCACCATTTTTTTCTCATGGATAAATTGAATTTAGTTTGTTCTCAATTCTGACACTTAATCTCGCCAAAGGTACGGAAATAACAATAAAGAAATAGTGATGGTGATTACATTAATTGCAAGTAATACGATTATTTCTTTGCTGCTGGAAGCCCTTTCCACGCCTTCTATTGCATTGCGGGATAGCTTGATTAATACGATTAACAGTGGGATGATGGCGGGGAAACTCAAGATGGCCATTAAGGTGCTGTTGTTGCCAGCTTTGGAGCTGATCCCGGAGATCATGGTAAAGACTGTGGCGAAACTGATGCTGCCTAAGATGACCGAAATGAAGTAAAGTGTTGGATCACCGACAGGGTTTCTGAATATCGTCGAATAGACAAAATATGCAATGATCGCCAGCAGGGTCATCATCATCATATTGTAAATGACTTTCGCTAAAATGATCGCTCTGGGATCAACCAGTGAATAGTAGTAAAGTTGCCGGTTTGGGTTTTCTTGGACGAAGCTTTTGTTGATTGCATTGATCGAAGCGAAGAGCATAATGATCCAAAATAATGCATTCCATGTAGCCGTATCAACTGATTTGAACGCTTGATAGCAGACGAAAACAGTTGATACGACATATAGTAGAATTCCGTTAATAGCATATTTTGAACGCCATTCCAGAATGATGTCTTTAAGAATTAAAGTTTTTACCTGTTGCAGCAAAGTCATATGCAGCAAAGATACAAATGTATTTTGACCACGGGAGTGACCAAAACCATCAATTCTTAAAAAACTGTTTTTTTACTTATGCGTTAGAAATTTTGGATTTTGCAGCATCAGTTGTATTGTCGATTTTGCTTGCCAAATTTTGAGCGGCATTGTTAGCGTGGTCCAAAGCTTCTCTGCCGGCTTCTTTTGCTTTGTTTTTCAGTGCATCTGCATCATCCGATGCTTTGCTGAAAGCTGCTTGTGCTTTTGATTTCAAATTGTCTAATTCAGCCGAAGCTCTGTTCGCTAGTTTTTGTGCCTTTTTAGCTTCTTTTTTTGAAAGATCTTTCAATGACTTAGTTAAGCTTTTAATGCCGTCATTTGCACGATCTAATTGTTTTTTCCCATCATCAGTTCCTAAAAGATACCATGCAGCAGCTCCCGCAGCTAATCCTACCAAAGCAAATGCCACTAATCCATTTTTGCTATTTTTCATAATTCTTCTATTTTGTTATATATTCAAATGATAATCAAGTATGATACCAAATGAACAATCCCAGGGTGAATTTGTTTAAAAAGAATCAATAATTAACAAAATTTTACATATCAATTTTCTGCTGCTTTGATTGCAGATTATAGAGGTGCTGATAAAGACCGCTTTCTTTTTGGAGCAGTTCAAAGTGCGTACCGCTCTCAGACACGATTCCATTTTCGACAACGATAATTTTATCGGCATCAATAATGGTCGATAGTCGGTGTGCAATAATGATCGAGGTGCGTCCACGCATTAATTCTTCCAACGCCTCCTGCACTTGTCTTTCTGATTCTGAGTCTAGGGAAGAAGTGGCTTCGTCCAAGATAAGGATTGCAGGATCTTTTAATAGTGCACGCGCAATGGCGATTCGTTGGCGCTGACCACCAGAGAGTTTAACGCCACGTTCACCAACTAAGGTGTCATAGCTTTCGGGGAAATTTAATATAAATTGATGTGCGTTGGCACGTTTTGCAGCCGCTATTATTTCATCTTCCGTGGCATCGAGCTTACCATAGGCTATATTTTCACGTATTGTTCCGCCAAACAGCAAAACATCTTGCGGCACGATAGCGACCTGGTTGCGGATATCGCAAAGTTCAAAATCGGATGCCGGTTTGTCATCGTAATATACTTCCCCTTTATTGGCTGTATAGAATTGAAGAATCAATGAAGCTATTGTTGATTTTCCGGTTCCACTCGGTCCAACGATGGCTATTTTATCGCCAGCATTGGCTGTAAAGTTGATGTCTTTCAGAATTTCAATATCGGGGCGGCTTGGATAGGCAAAGGAAACATGGTTGAAGCTTAGTTTTCCGGTCATGGTCTTGTGCACTTCCTTGCAAGTTGGTTTTACATTGAGGTGTTCTTGGGGCTCATCTAAAATTTCCAAGATCCGCTCACTTGCACCCAAAGAGCGTTGGATATTGGCATAGAGTTCGGGGAAACTGCCCATGGAGCCTGCAACAAACATCGAATACAAGATATAAGTAGTCAGGTCGCCTACAGTCATTTCATGGATAGAAACCAATGCTGCGCCGTACCAGATGACAGCAATCACCGCACCGAAAATACAGAAAATAATAAAAGAGGCAAATGCACCACGGAAAGTAGCTCCTTTGACTGCCAACTTTACCACTGAATCCATTTGATTGCTGTAGCGATTAAACTCGAAGTACTCATTCACAAAGGCTTTTACGTTGCTTATCCCCAATAATGTTTCTTGAACGATACTATTTGACTCGGCCATTTTATCCTGGGCCTGTCTGGACAATTCGCGGATGAATTTTCCGAAAATAATAGCAGCTACAACGATAATCGGTAAAATACAAAGGTTCATGAGGGCAAGTTTGGGCGATACCCAAACCAAAAGGAACACACCGAAACAAAGACTAATCAACTGTCTTAAGATTTCAGCCAAAGTTGTTGTTAACGTATCCTGGATCTGTGAAAGGTCAGCAGACAGGCGGCTGTTTAATTCCCCAACACGACGATTGGCGAAAAATTCAATTGGCAAAGAAATCAGCTTAAGATAAGTATCCTTGCGTAATGCGGATAGCGTACGTTCGGCAATCTCAACAAAAATTCGGATACGAAAAAAAGAAACGACTGACAGAAAAGACAGAATAATAAAGGCAATTCCACCAATATAATAAACATGTGGTGCAAGCCATGGATAAGTTTGCTTGCCTTGCGCGGCATCAATCATGGCGCCAAGCAAAGCCGGAAAGGCGAGCATGGCCAAACTGGATAATACCAAGAAAAACATGCCGACCCCAAATTTAAAACGATAAGGTTTTAAATAGGTCATCAATTTAGATGCTCTCAATAGGAGCTCTTTATTCAATTTTGGTTTTGGTAGATCTTCTTCTTGTTTGTTACCGCTGTTGAATCCTCTTGCCATATCCGCTACTTCAAATTTTGTTGCGAGGACAAATGTAAAGAGATTAAAAATATTTTGCTATCATACTTTAGTCAATTTTTTGAACTAAACCGTACTTTTTCTGATTTAAAACGGCTGTTTTAAGTGGCTTGTACTTGTGCAAATGCTTGTTGCTGCTGCTTTATCCTAAATTTTGTTGTTTCGAAGCTGTTAGTTGCGCGTTAAATTTATACAATAAATATCCTAATACGGCGATAACAAGTAAAGCGATATAGAGCAGGATATTGCCTATACCTCCGTTGCCTGATGTTTTGTCAATCTGTGCCCGCAGTTTCTCGTTCTCTTTTTGAAGCTTACTTATGGTGCCGATATAGGCTGATACCTGCTTGTCGTAATCTGTTGCCAATTGTTGGAATTTATCTTTCTCAAAATCTTTGATTTTCAATAGTTTTTGAGTCTCTAAGAAAATGTTATTGTCGGTGATAACAATATCTTTAAGGATATCAATGCTCTTTTGCATGTCACCTTTTGATTTGAAAAGGCCAAAAAGCCCTGTTTTTTGAGTGAGGCTCGTGTCATAGGCGCCGAATTTCTGTTGACGGGCATCGAGTAGGTCATTTACACGGCTTCGTTGGACCTCAAAAGAGCTGGAGTCTGGGTTGTTTTGCGACTTGGCCTGTCCAAAGAAGCAAAATAGAACGGCGATTGGAAGTAGGAATTTTAAGAATTTCATCATGTATTTGGACGATCTATTTAATCAAATGTCTAGTTTAAACTAACGTTGATGGTAAAATTTTATTTTGCCACGAAGCTACAACTACAATTTTAGCCTTGTGGTCAGTTTGACCAAGGATAAAAAAATGGAGCGAAAGCACGACAAATGAATTTATGAAATTAATCTTTAAATTCTATACGAATAACATTGGAATCGTCATCATGAAGTCCGAGTAGCTGGCTGGCATTACCTTTATTGATGGCGATTTCAAGGTAGTTGGAAATACCGAATAAACAAAGTTTCTCTCCTTCTCCCACTTCATTGTAATGCCAGGAAAGATTGGTAATGGTTTCATTACGTTTAAAATAAAGGACAAAATGACGTCCTTTCTGAACTTTATTGAATAGATCTTTCGAGATATTGGTAATGGCGTTGCCGAATGCATCAACATAAATGACGTTGCCTCGGATCATGTCTTTATCAAAGATGGGCTGCAAAGTTACTTTTTCGATGAGCTGTTGCATTGAAGTACCGATTTCTTTCAGTTTGCCCCCCTTAGCAATATGACAGGCGGATTTAGAAAGAATATCTGCGAGCGGAAAGTGTAGATACCGAAGGTCTTGCATTAAGTTGAGCTCATAGAGTTCCTGGGGTTCGTTGCCATTCAACAATAAGCTGAAAATACCGTTGTCGGCTCCGACGAAATAATGATCGTTGTATTTCATGCCGATATATTTCGACTCTTCATGAAACAGGGTGTTAATGCCGATAATATGTACGGTTCCTTTAGGGAAATAATGATAAGCGTTGCCTAACACAAAGGCCGCTCGAGGGATATTGAATGCTGGAATTTCGTGGGTAATATCAACAATATTGGCACCGGACAATTGCGATAAAAGACTACCCTTTAACGCGGCTTGATAAAAATCTTTGTGTCCTAAGTCTGTTGTTAATGTAATTACTGCCATTATAATCTAAATCCTAGATCGAATTGCTGTCGAATTCCCTTAAATATACCCTTAAATTTATCTAAATAGTGGACAAAATTACTATTTATCAGATGATTTATAAAGTTAATTGGATAACTTATTTTGAATCTGTCTTTTTTCGATTGATATACACAAACATAGCGAAGATTTTATGCATAACGAAATCTTTGTGCCCCTTTGTCGGCTGTCTCCATAAGCTTATAAATCATCGTCGTTTGTACGCCGTATCTTCTTGGTTGTTTCGTTAGAATACGTTAATTTTGAATAGTATTATACAGGAACGATATTGTGTAATGGCTACAATCTAATTAATTCTAAATAGGATAAAATTTGAACGAATTACTAATTGCATTAGATGGTCTGAATTTGCCCATATTATGGGGAGCAGACAATGAGCACTTCGATTATTTGAAGAAGCAATTCCCAAAACTGCGGATTGTAGCTCGCGGAAGTGAAATGAAGGTGTTGGGAGACGCGAAGGAATTAGACCTGTTTGAGCAATCGTTTAAGGAAGTCATGGCTCATCTGGAGAAATTTAACAACATTACTTTATTGGATTTTGAAAATCTCCTTGGAGCAAGTGCAGGTTCTGCTGTTCAGCAGGAAAAAGAACTTGCGGCCAAACATGCAGCCTTTGGATCCGAACCGATCGTGTATGGACCTAATGGCCTTATTGTACGTGCACGTACGGCCAACCAACGGAAGATGGTGGATAGTATTTCGAAAAATGACATCTTATTTGCTATCGGACCGGCGGGTACAGGAAAGACCTATACGGCGGTTGCATTAGCTGTTCGGGCACTTCGAAATAAAGAAATCAAAAGGATCATTCTAACGAGACCAGCCGTCGAGGCCGGCGAAAATCTCGGGTTTTTACCGGGCGACTTAAAGGAGAAGGTAGACCCCTATTTGAGACCGCTCTACGATGCATTGGACGATATGATTCCAGCAGAAAAGCTAAAAGGTTACCTGGAAAATCGGACCATTGAAGTTGCACCTCTAGCGTTTATGCGTGGACGAACATTGGACAACTGCTTTGTGATTCTGGACGAAGCTCAGAATGCAACGGATATGCAGCTGAAGATGTTTTTGACACGTATGGGGCCAACGGCAAAATTTATCGTTACCGGTGATATGACACAGGTAGATTTACCGAAAAAAAATCAATCTGGATTGTCTACTTCAATTCGCCTATTGGAGAATATCGAAGGAATAGACATTATCCACCTCAGCGGTGGAGATGTGGTTCGCCATAAATTGGTTCGCCGCATCCTCGAAGCGTATGGCGATATTTAATCGGTCTATGCTGCAAACGTATGATTTGGGATATCCCAGTTTGGCATGGGTACAAAAGGTGCCGACTGATATAGTTCAAATAGCCTTATTAAAAGGCAAATCGAGTACAGTGAGCTCTTAAATAAATGCGCTGCATTTATGAATGCCGTTGAAAGCAGTCATAAATGAACAATTACTTACATTTGAATTTTACGTTGAACATGAATGCTATAAAAGAAACAAATTTCAATTTCGAAAACCAGACTGCTTTTTACCGGGGAAAAGTACGTGACGTGTATACGATTGCCGATACGTATTTGGCGATGGTTGCCTCAGATCGTATTTCGGCATTTGATGTGGTACTTCCACGTCCTATTCCTTATAAAGGACAGGTGTTGAATCAAATTGCAGCCAAATTTTTAAAGGCTACGGCTGATATTATTCCAAATTGGGTCGTGTCTGTTCCGGACCCCAGTGTAACTATCGGTCAGCTATGCGAGCCGTTTAAAGTGGAAATGGTTATTCGGGGCTACTTGTCAGGACACGCTTGGCGCGAATATGCTGCGGGTAAACGGGAAATATGTGGTGAGGCATTGCCAGAAGGACTGAAAGAAAATGACAAATTACCTGAGCCAATTATTACACCGACAACAAAGGCTGCTGTTGGACATGATGAGGATATTTCACGTGTCGATATCTTGAAAAAAGGCATCGTAAGCGAAGAAGACTATGTTCAATTGGAGCAATATACCAAAGCGTTGTTTCAAAGGGGTACCGAAATTGCCGCGCAAAGAGGGCTTATTTTGGTGGATACAAAATATGAGTTTGGAAAAAAAGATGGGAAAATTGTGCTGATCGACGAAATTCATACACCAGATTCTTCCCGTTATTTTTATGCGGAAGGTTATGCGGAACGTCAGGAAAAAGGGGAGGCACAAAAGCAATTGTCGAAGGAGTTTGTTCGCAAATGGTTAATTGAAAACGGCTTCCAAGGGAAAGACGGTCAGGTTGTTCCGGAGATGACGGATGAGATTGTCGCTTCCATTTCTGAACGTTATATTGAGCTTTACGAGCATATCGTCGGAGAGAAGTTTGTGTATCCAGATCAGGAAAACGTACTGGAACGTGTGGAAAGAAATGTGGCAAAGGCCTTGAAAACGCTAAATTATTAGTACATTGTATCCTCAAACAAAGGAGATAGACTAATGAAGTATACCATTGATAAGCACGATCGCTATATTGTCATAGAACCTCATGTCGATGTGATTGACGCGGATAATGCCGCTAAACTCAAAGGGGAGTTTTTGTTGCGGAATACGATTGGACAACGGAATATCGTTTTGGATATGATCCACGTTAAGCAAACGGACGAGGTCGGTATCCGTTTAGGTGTGCTTGCCCATCGTTTATGTCAGTCTGTTGGGGGCATATTTATTTTGGTTAATCTTTGTCCAACGTTAATGGATATGGTTCGTGTGTCGCATTTGGATAAATCGCTTAAAATAGCACCATCTTTAAAGGTGGCGGAAGATTTAATCTTTGCACACGAATTGGAATCTGAGTATCGCGGGGCAATCGAGGATTAATATGAAGTTTGAAGTTCTGATATTAGGAAATAGCTCGGCCACACCGATGTTTGATCGTCATCCGACTAGCCAAGTGTTGAACTTTAATGAGCAATTGTTTTTGATCGACTGTGGAGAAGGTACACAAATGCAACTTAGCCGATACGGCATCAAAAGCAATCGTTTAGGACATATATTTATTAGCCATCTGCATGGGGATCATTATTTGGGTTTGGTGGGGCTGCTTTCATCGATGCACCTTGTCGGCCGAAAAAGTGATCTCCATTTGTATGGGCCACCTGCGTTAAAGGAAATTTTAGACGTGCAATTTTTGCATTCCGAGACTATTTTACGCTATAATCTTGTTTTTCATCCGATTTCACCCGAACAGCCAGGGGTCATTTTTGAAAACAGAACATTAAAAGTAAGCACTTTTCCATTAAAGCATCGTATTGCCTGTACAGGCTTTCGTTTTGATGAGGGTCCCCGTGCACGAACATTGCTTGGCGATGTCGTACAGGAACTGAATATACCCACCGCTTATTTTCCGATGATCAAAAAAGGATTTGAATACGTCGATGAAAGTGGTAAAGTATATACTGCAGATGACCTGAGCCTTCCCGCTCCCTTATCGCGCAGTTATGTGTATTGTTCGGATACCGTACGGACGGCAGAATACCTGCCTTATGTGCAAAAGGCTAATCTGATGTATCATGAGTCCACATTCTTGCACGATATGGTCGACCGCGCAAAAGAGACATTTCACACCACTGCGTTGGAGGCTGGAGAGATCGCCCAGGAAACTCATGCAAAGAAGTTGCTATTGGGTCATTATTCAGCGCGGTACAGAGATTTAAATCCCCTATTGGAAGAAGCGAGAACTGTATTCCCAAATACGGAACTCTCTGTGGAAGGTCGGTGGTTTTCCGTTTAATTTTTTTGAATTTTCTCTGATATCCCAACGATAAACGGGTTAACACCTATGAATAATTGCTTATTATATTGCATATGATGAACAATTTATCTAAGTTTACGGCTCTAATTTTTTTATAATGGATAATCCATTCAACTTAAACAACCTACTACGGGAAAATATTAAGAAGCTCGTACCTTATTCATCCGCAAGAGATGAATTTAAAGGGGAGGCATCCATATTAATTGATGCCAATGAAAATCCTTTTGGATCCCCCTTAAACCATGATTACAACCGATATCCAGACCCTCTCCAACATCAAGTTAAAGCAAAACTTTCTAAAATAAAAGGTGTACCATCAGAGAATATCTTTTTGGGAAATGGAAGTGATGAAGCTATTGATATTTTATACCGTGCATTTTGTACCCCTGGTGTTGACAATGTCATATTAGTTCCGCCAACCTACGGGATGTATGAAGTCTCGGCGAACATCAATGATGTTGCTTTCAAAAAGGTAAACCTTACTGCTGATTACCAGCTGGATTTGGATGGTATTGCCAATGCAATAGACGCACATACTAAACTGATTTTTATCTGTTCTCCGAATAATCCAACCGGAAACTCAATCCGTCGTCAGGATATTGAAGCAATCCTGAATAATTTCCAGGGGCTTGTGGTAGTGGATGAGGCCTATATTAAT
Organism: Sphingobacterium sp. UBA7038; assembly: GCF_002494055.1. NCBI lineage: Bacteria > Pseudomonadati > Bacteroidota > Sphingobacteriia > Sphingobacteriales > Sphingobacteriaceae > Sphingobacterium > Sphingobacterium sp. UBA7038. The sequence continues at coordinate 51,842 of NZ_DLAV01000028.1, read as the reverse complement.
TTTTCTGCTGTCAAGTCATTTACGCAAGAACTGGCTGAATACCCCAATCTAGTGGTATTGCAGACCTTATCCAAAGCCTGGGGGCTTGCGGCCTTACGCTTGGGTATGGCTTTTGCCAGTAAGGAGATTATCGCTGTTTACAATAAAATAAAACCACCATACAACATTAATCAAGCGACACAAGATATTGTATTGGAAGCCTTAGATCAGGTTGATCAAGTCAATGACTGGATCAAGGAGACAGTAGCAGAACGTGAGCAACTAGTGCGTGGATTGCTTGAACTGGATTATGTGCAGCATATTACACCTTCTGATGCCAACTTTATTTTGGTGAAGATGGAGCAGCCACGTGAAGTTTACGATTATCTCGTTCAATATGGAATTATCGTTAGAGATAGATCCAAAGTCGAACTGTGTGAAGGCTGTCTACGGATCACGGTCGGTACACCGGCTGAAAATAAAACATTGTTAGAAAAACTTAATCAAATCAATAAATAATACTATGCCTGATAACTTAAAACGTGTACTGTTTATAGACCGCGATGGAACATTGATTTTGGAACCTGAAGACGAACAAATCGATTCTTTTGCCAAATTAAAATTCTATCCTGGTGCTTTGCAGTATCTACCACGTATCGCAAAGGAGCTGGATTTCGAATTGATCTTGGTTTCCAACCAAGATGGTTTAGGAACGTCTTCCCATCCGGAAGAGAATTTCTGGCCAGTCCATCATTTTGTGATTGATACGTTTGCAGGAGAAGGCGTAGTGTTTGCCGAGGAACATATTGATAAAACCTTTCCACACGAGAATGCGGAAACCCGAAAACCGGGAGTTGGTATGCTTGGAGCCTATTTTGATGCGTCGAAATACGATTTGAGCCAATCCTTCGTCATTGGCGATCGTGTGAACGATGTTAAATTGGCACAAAACCTCGGTGCAAAGGCAATTTGGCTGCGTGCAAACGATCAATTAGGTGCTTTGGAAAACCTTGCGATAGATTCAACTGTTATAGCTTTAGAGACAACGGATTGGAAGACGGTGTATGAATTCCTTAAATTGGGTACGCGCACTGCCGAACATCATCGTAAAACCAATGAAACGGATATTTTTATTCAGTTGAATCTGGATGGTTCGGGTAAGTCAGACATCGAAACGGGGTTACCGTTTTTCGACCATATGCTGGATCAATTGGCTAGACATGGAGCACTTGATTTGACCATTAAGGCGAAAGGGGATCTTCATATCGACGAACATCATACCATCGAAGATACGGGTATTGCGCTGGGCGAGATCTTTTTGAAGGTTTTAGGGGATAAACGTGGAATTGAGCGCTACTCCTATACGTTGCCGATGGATGATTGTTTGGCTCAGGTTGCATTGGATTTTGGTGGTCGCAACTGGATAGTGTGGGATGCGGCATTTAAGCGGGAGAAGATCGGCGATATGCCTACGGAAATGTTTTTCCACTTCTTTAAGTCGTTTTCAGATGCTTCACGATCGAATTTAAACATTAAAGCTGAAGGTGACAATGAGCACCATAAGATTGAAGCGATTTTCAAAGCTTTTGCTAAATCTATCAAGAAAGCGGTAAGACGCGATGCCGACCATATGCAATTGCCAAGTACAAAAGGAGTATTGTAAGATGATAGGAATTATTAATTACGGTGCGGGGAATATTTTCTCCTTGACAGCGGCACTGGATCGTGTTGGGCTTACCTATGGTATGGTCAATACTGCCGATGAGATCGATCAATACGATCGTATCATCATTCCTGGAGTGGGCCACGCTGGAGCCGCGATGGACAAACTACAGGAATCGGGATTGGTGCCCTATATCAAAAAGCTAAAAAAGCCTGTATTGGGTATTTGTGTTGGTATGCAATTACTGACGGCTTTTTCAGAAGAAGGAAATGCCGAAATGTTAAAGCTATTTCCTTTGAAGACCTTACATTTTGATGCCGAAAAGTCGGGTAAAGTACCACATATGGGCTGGAATAGTGTTTCCGTGCCAGCAAACAGTCCTTTATTTGCACATATTGAAGACCAGACTTATTTTTATTTTGTCCACTCGTACTTTATCGAATTCGATGCGACATATACCGCGGCGAAATGTGTCTATGGACAGCCTTTTTCGGCTGCAATTTCCAAAGACAATTTCTTTGGCGTACAATTTCATCCAGAGAAATCTGGAAAAGCAGGAGAGCAGCTGCTGCTCAATTTTTCAACTATTCAAATTGATTAAAAATATTCGACTATGTATATCATTCCAGCAATAGATGTCTTGGACAAAAAAGTTGTCCGCTTGAGAGAGGGTAACTACAATGACGTTACAACGTATGCGATTAGTTTAGAAGAGCAAATCGAAACCTACCGTGCAAATGGTACGGAACTCGTCCATATCATTGATTTAAATGGTGCAAAAGGAGACTTCAGCAATCAGGCCTATTTATTTGATATCATCCAAAAGACAGATATGAAAATTCAGTATGGCGGTGGTGTAAGAAGTATCGAAAAGGTTAAGGAATTGGTTGATGCAGGGATTTATCGCGTTATTGTCGGAACACAGGCAATCACCAATCCTTCATTCTTGGAGGAGCTGGCTACGTTGAACGAAGGTAAAGTAAAATATGCCGACCACATCGTTATTGCAATCGACGTTTTGGATGAGGTAATCAAATACTCGGGTTGGTTGGAAAGTTCGCCAATCAAATTGATCGAATATATTGATAAATGCTTGGTTTTAGGATTCTTTAGGTTCTTATGTACCGATATTAGTAAAGATGGAAAATTGGGCGGTGCAGGCGTTGAACTCTACCAAAAGTTGTTGAGCCATTCTCCGATTATCAAGTTAATAGCTTCTGGCGGGATCAGTTCAATGGACGATATTCAGAAACTTCAGGAATTGGGCAGTGTAGAATCTGTTGTCGTTGGTAAAGCAATCTATGAAAATAGAATCTCGATCGATGAAATCAAAGATTGGAATTTAAAATCGTTAATCAGATTTTAAAATGCTGGCAAAACGTATAATTCCCTGTTTGGATGTCAAAGATGGGCGGACGGTAAAAGGAGTCAATTTTGTGGATCTGCGCGATGCAGGTGATCCTGTTGAATTGGCCTATGAATATTCTCAACAAGGGGCTGATGAACTCGTTTTCCTAGATATTACAGCAACGCATGAGGGGCGTAAAACGACAATTGATCTGGTCAAAGCAGTCGCACGTCAAGTGAATATTCCCTTTACAATCGGCGGTGGTATCAATGAAATCAGAGATGCTGATATCTTGTTGAATGCAGGTGCGGACAAAATATCCATCAATTCCGCTGCGGTACGCAATCCTGCTCTTATCAACCAGATGGCTGCAGCTTTTGGTGCACAATTTGTTGTGGTTGCTGTGGATACCCGGTCGATCGAAGGTCAGAATTTTGTGCATCTGAGCGGCGGACGCATTAAGACGGAATTGGACACAGCGGATTGGATCCTTGAAGCGCAAGAACGTGGAGCAGGAGAGATCCTGTTGACGTCAATGGATCATGATGGAACAAAAAATGGCTTTGACAATGGTTTTTTAAAAACAATAAACGACCAGATTCATATTCCACTGATTGCTTCTGGCGGTGCCGGTAATCAACAGCATTTTGTCGATGTTTTTCAACAAGCTAACGTGGATGCTGCCCTGGCGGCATCGGTCTTCCATTATGGTGAAATATTGATCCCCGATCTTAAAGCTACCTTACGCCAAAATGGTATTGTCGTAAGATAGGATAGCGGAGTAAAGATCGATAATCAAAGGGGTGGAAGTTATAAACTTGCTGAAAGAAATCCTGAGAAATTAAACTGGGCTCATGGCTCTTCGAAAATAATTAAAATTGAAATACTAAAATCATGTTAGATTTTGCAAAAAGTGACGGCCTTGTTCCAGTGATTGTGCAGGACTTCCAAACATTGGAAGTGTTGATGTTAGGCTATATGAACGAGGAAGCTTGGGAGAAGACACAAGCAGAGAAACGCGTTACGTTTTTCTCCCGAAGCAAAAATCGCCTCTGGACAAAAGGAGAGGAAAGTGGAAACTTTTTGAATGTAAAAAGCATCCATGTTGATTGCGATAAGGATACTGTTTTGATCAAAGCAGAACCAATGGGACCTACCTGTCATACAGGAAGCAGAAGTTGTTTTAATACAGACTTCAACCAAAACTTTCTGTTGGAGCTAGAGCGTATTGTCAACCATCGCTATGAACATCCTTCTGACGAATCTTATGTCAATCGTCTGCGTTCTCGCGGTATCAATAAGATTGCGCAAAAGGTTGGCGAGGAAGCCGTAGAAACAGTCATTGCAGCATTGACCGAAACGGATACTGATTTTATTAATGAAACTTCAGACTTATTGTTTCATTTGATCGTATTGTTGCGTGAGAAAGGATTTTCTTTGGAAACAATTGCGAAAAACCTCGAGAGCAGACATCAATAGGTATTTGGACGACGGCATCAGCGTTGAACAAAATCTGAAGCGGAAAGAAGGCTTTAAGCTAAGATGACAAAATAATCTAAGAAGTGCAGTATATTTGTGGATATACTGCACTTCTTGTTTCTACCGACTAACAATGCGTATTGCTGTATTGATCTTTACTGGATCACAGCTCAGTCAGCGGAGAATTCGGTCCTATAACATAAAAAATAGGCTTAAAACAGGTGCTCCGAATAGAGAAGGCGTTTTAGCGAATTACTATGGATATTACATTAAAATCGACGTTACCAGGGCATCAAAACCCTATTTTTTGTGTAGAGAAGGGCTACTATGCACATACTTTTTTTACGGCAGGTAACGATAAGGGCGTTGTCGAATGGGATATTGAGCAAAATGCATTTAAGCGTATTCTCTGTGCGGTAAGTTCATCGGTTTATGCTTTACGGTTGATCCCGGGGACGCCGATTCTGGCCATAGCCTTGCGTGAGGGTAAACTGCTTTTTGTAGATGTCGAAGAGCAAAAGCTTGTAGCAAGTATACAGCTAAGCAGCAAAGCTATTTTTGCATTGGCTTATATGTCCTGGAAAAATGAGCTTCTGGCAGTAGGTGAAGAGGGAACATTGTACGTTATTGATCTGACAACTTATAAATGTATTTATGAGAAGCGAATATCCCCAACAACAATTCGCGCAATTGCAATTGATGAAGGACTTGGAAGAATAGCATTAGGGGATAAAGATGGCAAAGTTTATACCTTGGACAGTGCTGATTTTCATATTATTGCGGATTCAAAATTGCATAGTATGCCCGCTACGTCGCTGGCATTTATCCATAATAAATTGCTAAGCGGTGGACGGGATGCGCAATTGGTGATTTCAGACCCCAATCAATTGACAACTAATTTTTCGTTTGTACCGCATCTGTTTACCGTATATGGAATATATCCCCATCCTGAAGCACCAATTTTTGTTACTGTCAGTCGCGACAAATCGTTGAAATTTTGGTCCACAGCCGATTTTGCACTATTGAAAAATATGAGCCGCGAGAAGATGCAAGATGGCCATCATTTATCTGTAAATGCGGGAGCATGGTCCGAAAATGGTCAATATTTCTTTAGCGTCAGCGATGACAAACTGGTGAAAGTCTGGGAATTTCATGTATAAAATATCGGGTAGGAAGTGCGGACTAACTTAGGGGCATAAAAAGTAAAGTCATTTGTAGCGAATTCATAATTATATCGTTAACTATGGTAATTATAAATTTAATTGACCTTATAGTTATATTTTATGAAAAGAATTTGGCTTATCCTATTAGGCTGTATAGCGCTTTCGAGCTGTGATAAAATCGAAAGTAAAGGAATGTATCTAGCTAGCGTGCCCATATTCGAAACAATGGAAAGTATACGAGCTAAAGCTAATCCCGTAAGCAGCCCTACGACAATTGTTCAAACCGGAAAGATTTATATTTATCAAGATTACTTGTTTATAAATGAGCCACGGAAAGGAGTTCATATCTTTAATAATGTTGATCCGTCAAAACCCGTGGCGATGGCATTCTTAAGTATTCCCGGCAATGTGGATCTTGCGGTTCTAGATGGAAAGCTGTATGCGGATAGTTTTACAGATCTGTTGACCTTCGATCTCGAAAATCCTGCATCTCCAAAATTATTGACACGAAATAAGGATGTGTTTAAGATGTTGCTTCAAATGGATTACTTGAATAATACTGCCGATCGCATCATTACAGGATACCGAGATAGCCTGGTAAGCTATAGCCAAAAAGATAAATATTCACCTTATGACCGAAAAGAACCTCTCTATAACGAGACCAATTCGGGCTCGGGACAGGGCGGATCCATGGCGCGATTTACCATTGCCAATAAACATCTATATGCCGTGGACCAAACGACGTTGCACCTTTTTGACGTGCAGAATGCGAGTAAACCTGCCTATGTAAAGGATATCAAAATAGGTCCTGGCATCGAAACAATTTTTCCCTTTAAAAACAACCTGTTTATCGGCTCCAATACAGGTATGGTGATTTATGATATCACGACGGCATCAGCTCCCGTAGAGCTGTCGCGTTATACACATATTCGTGCCTGTGATCCTGTCGTTGTCAATGAGAAATATGCCTTTGTAACCTTACGTGCAGGCGTGGTATGTGGGGGGCAGCAAAATTTGTTGGAAGTTATCGATATCCAAGATCTGACGAAACCGATGCTGAAACATAGCTTCACTTTGGAGAATCCTTACGGACTGGCGCTATCGGACCACACGCTGTATATCTGTGATGGAAAATTTGGGTTGAAGTCATTCGATGCCAGTGATGTTAGTCAAATAGGTAATAAGCTTTTAGAAACTCACAAAAACCTGATGAGTATGGATGTTATCGCTGGACCAAAATCGCTAATTATTGTTGGAGAAAAAGGTGTACATCAATATGATTATAGCAATAAGGCCAAATTGAAGGAATTGAGCATTATTCCTGTTATTAGACCCAATTAAGACACTATTTCAAGAGCTTCATTATTCTGATATGAAAAGACTTTCGATTGCCATTTTGGCTCTTCTCGGGTATTTAACTGTTGATGCCCAAACAAAAAAATATACAAATCATAATGAATTTTCGGTTATTACTTATGGCCCTGCTTTTCTGGAATCTGGATTTGGCTTACATACATTGCATGGGGTGCAGCTCCATGAAAATATCGCTCTGGGTTTAAATACAGGGGTGGATAGGTATGCTGTAAACAATGAAGGATCAAAATGGTTTTTACCACTCTCAGCCAAAGTAAATTATGTGGAATTCCCTGACAGAAAACGTAGTTTTTTTGCAGGATTGGATTTAGGCTATAGTTTTGCTTTCTTGAATAAAAATCTAGTCGAGAGCAATTTAAAATATGAATATCAGGGTGGCTCGTTGGTAAATCCACAGCTGGGTTGGCGCTTTAAATTTAAGAATTCAGCGAAATATTGGTCTTTGGCAACAGGATATCGGTATCAGCACTATAGCCGAAAGGATACTTATACGCGACCCTCAGCAAGTTTGCCAGACACTAGCATAGGGTATGGAACAACACAAATGGATAAAAAATATGATCTGCACCGTTTTACTTTACAGGTAGGATTTGGTTTTTAGGTATCGATCGGATGTTTTTTTTATTAACAGGTGTCGATAGCTTGAAATGTAAAAAAATAGCGTAAGTATACGGTTCGTTTTTCAAATCTAGGCCGATACTAACGCTATTTCACTCTTTTTTGTGGAGCTTACTTATTCGCCGTCTAAAAGCTGTAATACCTGCGTAAGGTATTTCTCATCGACTTCATCAAAACTATTTAATTCACTACTGTCAACGTCCAGCACACCGATAATCTGTCCCTGTTTAAAAACGGGTAGCACGATTTCGGACCGCGAGAGCGAACTACAGGCAATGTGTCCCGGAAATTGCTCCACATCAGGAACAATCAATGTTTTTTCCTGTGCCCAAGCACCCCCGCATACACCACGACCTTTCTTGATACGCGTGCATGCAACGGGTCCCTGAAAAGGGCCTAACACGAGCTCGTCTCCATCAACAAGATAGAAACCAACCCAGAAAAAATTGAATTGTTCTTTCAGTGCAGCAGCGATGTTAGCCAAATTGGCAATTTGATTCGGCTCGCCTTGCAAAAGTCCCTCAATTTGAGGAAGTAAATTTTGATATTGTTCTTCTTTGCTACCTTTAGCTATTTGTAAATCCTCTGCCATAAAAATCTATGTAAAAAAAATAATCATGCATTTGCTATCAGGATTACAATTGCCAAGCATGTTTTGCCTGTCCGGAAAGCTTCACGGCATATTGAGTTCCAACCTGCATGAAATGAAAAAGCGCTAATACGCTGTTCAAAGTTAACAGAATATTAGCGCTTTCTTATCAGGCAAATGTTATTATTTCTTGGTGTTGATAATATTCACCCGAATGTAGTTGCTTCTTTTGCCGGAAGGCGTTACAACAACGGCTTTGAAAACACGTTCCTTACTATTAGGAACCGTAATTTTCACTGGACCTGTATATTCTAAATCCAATTCTGAAGGATCGTAGTTGTCCAATGTGTAATAAATTTTGGCCCCTTCAACAGATGGTTTCAAGCCTCTGATCGTATATTCCGAAGCATATACGGTGGTATCTGTTATGCCATATACTTCCGGTACACGATAGAATGTATTGGTTTGGTCAAGTTTAGCCAGCTGATTTGCTGCACGCTGTTCTGAGAAATTTTTCCAATTCTTTTTCTCTGGCTGTGTCCAGGCAATTTCAGAAAGCGCTAAAACGCGCGGTAACACTGTAAATTCGACTTTATTGGATGATCCAATATACTCTGTCCAAATATTTGCTTGTACACCTAGAACGTGTTTCTTGTTGTTTTCAGCAATTTTGCTAGGCATTGGGTCTGACGAATATACTTTGCTCAATGTGGAAAGTCCGCCGATACTTAAAGGTTCTCTGTTTTGATCAGGACCTTGTTTGTGATCAAAATATAGACCATAGCTGTTTGCCGTTATGATCACATCGTGACCTTGATTGGCTGCATCAATCGCACCTTGATCGCCTCTCCAGCTCATGACAGTCGCATTAGGCGCTAAACCACCCTCCAAGATCTCATCCCATCCAATGATACGTTTACCTTTGCTATTGATATATTTTTCCATACGTTGGATAAAATAGCTCTGTAACTCGTGTTCATCTTTGAGGTTGTTATCTTTGATTCTTTTTTGACAAAATGGACATGTTTTCCATTTTGTTTTTGGACATTCATCACCGCCGATGTGGATATATTCACTCGGGAATAGGGGAATGACTTCATCAATGACATCTTCCAACAACTTGAATGTTTCTTCTTTTCCAGCACAGAAAACATCGTCAAAGACCCCCCAAGTCTGCGCAGCCGTGTAAGGTCCTGGCTTATCACCACAGCCCAATTCTGGATAAGCCGAAAGTGCTGCTAACGCATGCCCAGGCATTTCGATTTCGGGTATAACCGTTACATATTTAGCTTTAGCATAAGCAACCACTTCTTTGATTTGGTCTTGGGTATAGAAACCGCCATAAGGTGTGTTATCATAATCACCATCTGTCTTGTAGTTACCCAGTAGTGTTTGCTTGCGGTAACCGCCAATCTGAGTCAATTTTGGATGTGATTTGATTTCGATACGCCAGCCTTGGTCGTCTGTCAAATGCCAATGAAACGTATTCAATTTGTAAGACGCCAGAATATCAATGTATTTTTTTACAAACTCTACTGGAAAGAAATGACGGCCAACATCGAGATGTAATCCACGGTAAGCAAAGCGAGGTTCATCCTGGATTGAAGCTTGTTGAATTTCTATGCTGGCCTTTTTATCCACAGGTAGCAACTGGATCAACGATTGCATACCATAAAATAGACCGGCAGCTTTTCCGCTAATAGTTGCGCGGTCTGAACTTATGTTAAGTTCATACGCTTCAGCATTAGTGGATTTTGCGTTTTTGGAGGAGAAATAGATCGTATTGCTGCTCGCTGATTTCACTAGGGATAAATTGAGACTGTAGTTGCTTTTTAGGAAATCCTGAAACAGCGTTGCAACTTTTTTGTCCTCTTCGCTATCAAAGGCGATTTTGGTGTTAGCGTTGATTTTAAATGTACCATTTTTAATTTGAACCTGTTGCGGTAAGGGCACAATGTTCAAGGTAGCATCTTTCTTTTCTTGCGCAAATACTGCTGCTCCTATACTTAGAGCCAGCGCAAGTGAAAATAGTTTCTTCATGCGTGAGATTATAACTGAAATAAGAAGTTCTAAAAATAGGTGAATAAATACGTTTTAGCAAAGAGGAAATGTAACAAATAGGGTATGAAAACACTGTTGAACGTATTTTTGGGCACTTAGAAGTAGTTTGGATAATAACGTGTTTGGGTTAGATCAATCGTTTGTTTAGTCTGTTAAAGGGGATATTTTACTTCGGGGAATAGTATCCAAATTTAGGTAAAAAAATTTATGCCTTTTTAAATGTTCGTATCTCCTGTGAGCTGATGCTTTATCACTAAACCTTCTTTCGTTGTACAGATTATTTCGATCACGTGAAGGGAAGATAACGACCTTATAACTTCTTCTGAATGATGTCATTTTTGATCCGTTTTTAATGCTTAGTTTATAGGTACATTCAACGGAGCTGATAGGGCTTTATCCGAATAAGGTCCGAATGAGGTCCCTATAAAGTCCCTATCAGCTCCTTATTATTTATAGCAATATCTTTTTGATGTTTCAAATTTGAAGCACTGTTAATAGGGCGCGAAGTATTGCAAAACTGAGGTTCGGGAAATGACAAAGGAACCCGAAGGTTCCTTTATATCTTTTACGTTACAGCATGAATAGCACGTATCCGTCATCTAATGATTAATATCGGATATGTTCAGCAAATGTTTATGCATTAAAGTCGTTTCAATGCTAATTTGATCATATCCTCTACGGAAAGATTGCTTTCGGTCTTTAAAATGGTATTTAACACCTTCTCTGCCGCGACTTTGTTGAATCCGAGCATCACTAGTGCTGACAATGCTTCGTCCGGAACTGATTGGGATTGGATAGGTGATGCCAAAGCTTCGAAGCCCTGTTTTTTTAATTTATCCTGAAGTTCCAGTATAAGACGTTGTGCTGTCTTAGGGCCAATTCCTTTAATCTTTTGAATGAGGACAACCTGGCCATTGACGATGGCAGACTGGATCTCATCGGGTGTGTTTGACGATAGGATCATACGGCCTGTATTGGGGCCAATACCAGAAACAGAGATCAAATTTTCGAATAATTTTTTCTCGCCTTCTGTTGCAAAGCCATAAAGCGTGTGTGAGTCTTCCCGAACTTGAAGTGAAATAAATAATTTACAGTTTTCCTGATCCTTGATTTGGGAGAAGGTATAGAGCGAGATGTGGACATAATAACCAATCCCACTCACATCGATAACAACATGAGTGGGGGCTTTATATGCTAATTTTCCAATGAAATATTCGTACATAGTATACGAATATAGGAAGATTTTAAGCTATTCTATAAATTTTTAAGATGTGCTTGTACATCTACTACGGCAATGGTAACCATATTGACGATTTCGCGCACAGAGCTATCCAGTTGCAATACGTGAATAGGTTTGTTCATACCCAGAAGGATTGGACCTACTGCCTCAGCTTCACCAACTTCTTGCAATAATTTATAAGCGATATTTCCAGACTCCAAATTAGGGAATACAAGTGTATTCGCCGATTTTCCATTCAAGCAGCTGAACGGGAAGTTTGCGGTCAACATTTCGCTGTTTAAGGCGAAGTTTGCTTGTAAATCACCATCAGCAATAATCTCTGGATGTTGATCGTGTAGAATCTGCGCTGCTGCTCTTACTTTTGTTGGCGTTTTTCCTTCACTTGAACCAAAATTAGAGTAAGATAGTAATGCAATACGTGGCTGAATGTTCATACGTTTCACAGCTTTATCCAGTAACAGGGTAATGTCTGCCAATTCTTGTGCTGTAGGGTCTTCATTTACGGTTGTATCGCCCATGAAGATTGGTCCTTTTTTGGTTAACATCATGTACATACCTGCCACACGGCTGCCTGGCTTAGCACCGATTACATGCAATGCCGGACGGATTGTATTTGCATAATTTTTGGTCATACCGGAAATTAGGGTATCAGCTTCGCCAAATTCCACTAAAGAGGCACCAAAATAGTTACGGTCGTACATCAACTTACGGGCGTCGTATTTCGAAATACCACGACGTTGTCTTTTGCTATAAAGATGCTCAATAAATTTCTTCGAGCGCTCCGTTTCGCCATCTACTTCAGCAACCGGGTCGATAATTTCAAGGCCATCCAGTTCAAAAGCATATTCTTTGATTAGACGTTCGATTTTATCTTTTCTACCCAAAAGAATTGGAATAGCAATGCCTTCTTCTTTAACAATCTGTGCCGCACGCAACGTTTTGTAATTGTCTGCTTCTGCAAAAACAACACGTTTAGGATCTCTTTTAGCAGCCATGGTTAAATTGCGCATAATCGCATCATCTTTACCCAGACGTTTACGTAATGCGTCGCTATATTGATCCCAGTCTTCGATTACGGTCTGTGCTACACCTGATGCGATGGCAGCTTTTGCAACAGCCATGGAAACTTCAGTGATCAATCGCGGATCGGTAGGTTTTGGAATAATATATTCTTCCGAGAATTTTAAATTGCTGGTGTTATAGGCTTGATTTACTTCTTCGGGAACAGGTTGTTTCGCCAAATCTGCAATTGCATGCACTGCCGCAATTTTCATTTCTTCGTTGATTGCTGTTGCACGTACATCCAAAGCACCCCGGAAGATGTATGGGAAACCCAATACATTGTTTACCTGGTTAGGATAGTCTGATCGACCTGTACCCATGATAATATCGTTACGTGTAGCCATTGCCAAATCGTAAGCAATCTCCGGATTTGGATTTGCCATTGCCAATACAATTGGGTTTGGAGCCATCGATAACAACATCTCTGCCGACATAACATCCGCTGCCGATAGACCAATAAATACATCCGAATCTTTTACAGCATCTGCCAGGGTGCGGATATCGCGATCTGTTGCATATTGTGCTTTCATGCTATCCAGATTTTCTCTATCCGTACGGATAACACCTTTGCTGTCCAGCATCACAATATTTTCTTTGCGGGCACCTACTGAAATATACATTGCAGTACATGACATTGCAGCTGCGCCAGCGCCATTCACGACGATTTTCACTTTAGAAATATCTTTTCCGATAATTTCACAGGCATTGATCAATGCAGCACCCGAAATGATTGCCGTACCATGTTGGTCATCGTGCATCACTGGGATGTTCATTTCTTCTTTTAGACGACGTTCGATTTCAAAACATTCCGGTGCTTTGATATCTTCCAGGTTGATCCCGCCAAAAGTAGGTTCCAATGCTTTGACGATGTTGACGAACTCATCGACATTTTTGGTGTCCACTTCGATGTCAAATACATCAATGTCGGCAAAAATTTTGAATAATAATCCTTTACCTTCCATGACTGGTTTACCAGCTTGGGCGCCGATATCGCCTAAGCCCAATACTGCTGTACCATTACTGATAACAGCAACAAGGTTTCCTTTTGCGGTATATTTATAAGCATCTTCTTTGTTCTCAGCAATAGCCAAACATGGCTCCGCTACACCCGGAGAATATGCTAATGACAAGTCTCTTTGCGAATTTGTTGGTTTGGTCGGAACAACAGCTATTTTACCAGGTCTACCCATTGCATGGTAGTTTAACGCTGCCTGTTTACGATTAGTGTTACTCATTACGATTTTATTAATTTAAGGCTACAAATCTATCATTCTTTTTGATAATTGGAAATATTTGCCAATATCTTATTATAATTAGACAATAATATGTTACTTCAGCACATCCAATAGTTTAAACATTTGCTGGCGCATATTGGACGCAGACCCAGAATAGTTATTGACCAGCAAAGTATAGGTAAATGACTGTCCTGTTTTATTGGTATGTACACCTGTATAACCAAGTACGCCACCAATTGTTCCACTTTTCATCTTCATATTGTTATATGTAGGAAGACTTTCGTAGAAGGCGGGGTACCAACTTTGTTTTTGTGCATATTGCATAATCTTATTCATGGCAGATGTGGTCACCCTATTTTGAGGTGATAGACCAGAGCCATCCATGCTATTGAGTTCACTGGATTTTATGCCTAATTTGGCATTCCAATATTTCTGTATATAATAGGCGCCATCTTCGGTGCCCGTTTTACCAGCTGTTGTATAAGCAATCGCTTTCAACAAGGCCTCTCCGTAAAGGTTGATGCTCTTTTGGTTAAACCAGTAGACAATTTTGTCTAAGGTTGGAGATAAATGGATATCGAGGGTCTGTTTTTTTGAAATATCAACTGAATCCATCTTGGTCCCGGTAGCTGGTAGTTCGCTGGCGGTAATACCGTTGTTACTTAGTACTTCATTTAATTGATAAGCGAGATCATAGGCCGGGTCTGGCGAAGAGAGCTCGATAGTTTTCTTGAGGTCCTGTCCATAGGTGCCGCGCACAAATATCTTGGTCGAATAGGGAGCGGCATAGGCGTACACATTGTCTCCGCTTCCCGATTTACCCGTGGTTGTTTCATTGATGATTTCCAGATACGGAACTGGCGTTGTGTAATTGGCGATCTCAGCTTTAGCTCCGACTTTAGTGCTTGGCAGAAAATTTATGCCGAAGGCATTTTCACACCAATTGAGGGAAGAAATTCCAGCACCATAGTAATTGCCCATGTCGGTCCAGATCCAGCCCCCTGGAAGCTGGTTGCCATTGTAAAGCCGGTCATCGGCGATGATTGCGCCATTTATACTTTTAATACCGGCATTCTGGACTGCTGTAAGCCACTTGTTCAGTATCGTTGTTGCTTGAGTCTCCGGGTAGCGGGCGCTGCCGAGGGTAGGATCCCCCGTACCTGTCACAATAATATTTCCGTTTAACACTCCGTTCTCGTCGATTTCACCTGTATAATACAGGGTTGTTTTGAAGTGAAAATTCTTGCCCAGGAAGTCCAAGGCCGTAGCCGAAGTGATGACCTTCATGGTGGAAGCGGTCGCCAATCCGACGTTCTCATTTGCTGCGAATACAGTCTGGCCTGTTTTTGCGTCGAAAACGGTCAATGAGCTCAAACCATTTCTGAGGTTTTCCTGATTTTGAAATTGCGTGAATGCATCCTGAATTTTACTACGAAGATCCTGTGCATATACTGGCGTAGCAACGGTCGTTAACGTGTAGGCAGAAAAAGCAATGGCACTTAGCACAAATTGGTTCATATATCATGTTTTTATAGTCCTATGGTATATCCAGCTTATCTTCGATGAGCTTGTTGGCACGGTTATTTTTATTCGTGTTTGGAACTCATGGATATTCCATTGGACGTATTGTAATTCCTGGAACGCTGCCAATTTTAGGGAAAAGCGTTCGCTGTGTTTCGTTTGTTTTATTTGGCTTAAAGTTAGGCATTCGCCCCTAAAAAATCCTAACTTGCGTAAAATTGTATAAACGACATGAAGCATATCGAAAAATTAGCTGCCATTCGTGAGGCGATGAAGGCTCAGGGAATCGATGGATATATCATCCCATCATCAGATCCTCATATTAGTGAATATCTACCGGAACGTTATAAATGCATCGCCTGGGCATCGGGTTTTACCGGATCAGCAGGTACTTTGGCAATCACGCAGGATTTTGCGGGCCTTTGGACCGATTCTCGTTATTTTGTCCAAGCAGCAGAGCAATTGGCGGGAACAGGCTTTGAATTGGTGAAATTGAAAGTGCAAGGTGCAGCGGAGTATGCAGATTGGTTGGGCGAACAGTTGGGCGCTGGTGCTAAAGTTGCGTTTGACGGCAATCTCGCTTCTTTATTAGTGGCTCAATCTGTTCAGCATACTTTGGAGCCTTTGGAGATTAAAGTAGATGGTCATGTTGACCTGTTGTCATCATTATGGGAAGGACGACCAGAACTTCCTAAGGCACAGGCCTACCTGCTGGACGAAAATATTACGGGACAGTCAACGGTTTCTAAAATTGAAGCTGTCCGCGCGGAGATGAAAAAGAATAGAACGGAGGCTCATCTGATCTCATCTTTGGATGACCTGGCCTGGTTATTAAACATCCGTGGTCAAGATGTACCTTGTAACCCTGTTGTTTTAGGATTTGTATTAATTACAGCAGAAAATGCAACGCTTTATATCGAACCTTCGAAGCTGACAACTCAGGCAACTGAAGAACTGAAGGGCTACGGAGTGGATATTGCAGCTTATGAGGATCTCTTTGAGACAGTTCCGACATTGGAGGTTGCATCTATTCTTATCGATCCCAAACGCACCTGTTTTGCTGTTTTCGACAGCGTACCTAAAGGGGTTAAAATTGTTGAGAAAATAAACCCTTCGACGAGTTTAAAAGCAATTAAGAATAAGGTTGAAGTTGAAAATAACCGCCATACGTTTGTAAAAGACGGTATAGCGTTGACTCGTTTCTTCAAATGGTTGGAAGAGAATGTCTCCTCTGGTGAGCTTTCTGAATTATCTATTGCTGACAAATTACGTGGATTTCGTGAAAGTCAAGATGGCTTTGTTGACGTCTCATTCACGACAATTGCGGGATATTTGGATCACGGTGCCCTGCCGCATTATTCGGCTAATGAAAAATCGAATTATACACTAGAGCCTAAAGGTTTACTATTGGTCGATTCTGGGGGGCAATATACTACAGGGACAACGGATATTACCAGAGTGGTAACGCTTGGAGGTCTTACGCAGGAGGAAAAAGAGGATTATACCCTTGTGCTCAAGGGAACAATAGAAGGCTCTCAGGCTATCTTCCCTACTGGAACGCGCGGCTATCAGATCGATGCAATTACGCGTCGTCCATTGTGGGAAACATTACGCAATTATGGGCATGGTACGGGACATGGTGTCGGTTTCTTCTTGAATGTACACGAAGGTCCACAAGTGTTCAATGCAGCAGCAATAGATGTTGCTGTTGAACCAGGTATGATCACTTCAATAGAGCCTGGATTGTATCGCGTCGGCAAACATGGTATTCGCATTGAGAACCTCGTGTTGACCCGTAGAGCAGGATCTTCCGAATTTGGAGACTTCCTGGACTTTGAGACACTAACAATATGTTATATCGCAACTGATTTAATCGAAAAATCCTTATTGGATAAGAAACATATTGCCTGGCTAAATAACTATAATCAGTGGGTATTTGATCAATTATCGACTCATCTTACGGTTGAGGAAAAGAATTGGTTGGCAGACAAGTGTCAGGCGATTTAATCGCTCAAAAAGAATAACGACAGTGGCTGTCCGCTGTCCACAACAATAAGTTGTCAAAATAAAAAGCCCTCCAATAATTAAGTAATAAAGTTTTGGGGGCTTTTTTTTAATCGATTTTTTTCAAAATCTCGTAAATAGATTCTTTTCCAAAAGGTTTCAGAATAAAACCGCTTATAAAAGGATAATTAGCCAGTTGCTCCTGATCGCTTTTGCTCGTAGAGGAGCTGACAATAAAAATCTTGGTTCGTTTGATGAAGTCTGTACTATTTTCAAGTACATCCATTAACTCCCAACCAGTCATAAATGGCATATTGATATCCACAAAGAGTATGGGTGGCATCAGCGACTGGCAGATGTCATTGTTATCCAAAAAATCCAATGCATCCAGTGCATTTTTGAAGGAATGAAAGTCAATCTCATAGTCGGTAAATCCCTGTAGCATATGGCCGAAAATAGTACGTAAAATGGCATTATCATCAATGAGAATGATCGTTCTTTTAGTTTCAGGAGTCATGGTCTTTTTGATTAATAATGTTTTCATCGTGTCAATAAACCTCATCTTTGTCGTTGATTGACATCGCAGTTTTTCTTTTACTCTTTTACTTGTGAGATCACGCTGTCCAGGATCTTAGCAGTTATTTTCTACGAACAGGATTGAACGCTATTTTTTATAGTTGTATCAGCGGATTTTTATATGCTTTTTCTAAAAATTTGACATAAAAGGTACTACCCGAATCGATTTTACTTTGTACATCGATCTTTCCGCCCAATGATTCGATCTGATATCTTATGAGAAACAATCCGACACCTTTAGTCTCAAATCCACGGTGAAAAACCTTTTTGAACATAAACAGCTCAGATTTGTATTTTGGTAGGTTAATACCCAGCCCGTTGTCTTTAACCGTTAATAAGGTTCCTTCTTGTTCCAGATGCGTATGTATTTCGATCCTAGGGGCTCTATCTTTTGCCGTAAATCGGAGTGCATTACTCAGGAGATTGCTTAAGATACTTTCCAGGTAAATCTTAGGATAATAAATATCTTTTACATTGAATTCGATGGAAATAGTCGCATTTTTTTGCTGTATTTCTTCCAGAAATTGCTGTTGCACTTTTTTGAATACATCGAGAAAATTACATTGCTCGTAAATCAGTGAATTGTTTGATTTGATATCAAGTATACCCCCCAAATCATGTAATGTTTCAGTCAGGTTGTCACTGCTAATATCCAGAAGGTTCATAAAATCTGCTTTTATTTTTTCGTCATCAGTTACCTTGATTTCGTCAATAAGCATCTGTATATTACTGAGTGGGCCCTTTAGATCATGAGCGAGGATGTTAGCAAATTCTTCCAGTTGTCGTATTTTGGTTTCAAGATCTATTTTGACTAGATCCGATTCAATCTTTTGCCTCTTTAGAATTTCTATATTCTTTTTTGATTCGGAAATATCCTGCACCTGGACGATCAGAAATTGTGCGGTATTGGCATTATCAAAAACTGCCGCAACCGTTACAGAACACCATACAAAATGTCCTAATTTATGTAAATAGCGTTTTTGAAGCGTAAATGCTTCAATTTCGCCCCTGACAAGTTTTTCTCTAAGTTCAACATCTTTATCTATATCGTCTGGGTGTGTTCGATCAGTAAACTTGGTTGTCGACATTTCTTCATGAGAATAACCAAGAATTTTGGTTAACATGTTATTGGATTCTATGCAGTAACCTTCGAGGCTTGTCAAAGAGATTCCCAGACCAGATAAATAAAATGCTTGATTAAATTTGTGTTCATTGAATTTACTCTTTTCATTGGACTCGACTTGTTTTGTAATGTCGGAAATAACCAGGGCTACCCGGTTCAGCGCCCTATGTATAGGTTTTATCTGTAAACGGTACCATTTGTCTTTGTGCTCTTTTAAATTGGATTGAAAATCCATCTTAAGTTCGCGGTCCAATTTTAATGAACTTTGTATTAATTGAAGAGCGGGCACTGCAAGATCAGGTGGGAAAAGCTCCGTGAGGCTCTTATTTAGAAATTCTTCTGGCGTATAGAACAATAGATCCGGATTGTTGGTCCAGTAGTTTTTAAATACTCCAGTATCGGTTACTTCGAATACAAGATCATTCAATGAGGCAACAAGCAATTGAAGTTGGTGTTGTTTATCTTCTAGGACACGATTTTTATTGACCAATTTCGATACATCAATAAATGAGATTGAAAGACCTTTTTTATTGTCTTCTATAGTAAGATGAACATTGAATTGATACCATCTAAACTCTTGATCCTTTTTTCTTCCTAGGATAATTTCATTTTGGTTTTGGTTTTTGGAAAGAGCACTAAAAAATGGCGTTTCTGTAGGCGATAGTTCCGAAAGATCATCTGCTGAGTAAAATGTAATTAAATCATGTAGTTTGTTGGTGGTTGCCGTACTTTCGAGGTCTAAAAGCTCTTGTGCGCGTTTGTTAAACAGTAGAATAGTGCCATCATCGGTGGTCGTGATTAATCCCTCCAACCTTGTATTTACAGTTTGGTCAGAAAGCACAGATAAAGAGTCCCGTTGCAGATGCATTATCTAACAATGTTTAGGGTTAATTTTCTCATTTATAAGCATAAGTGGCCTATCAGCCCCTATTTGCAAAATTGGTAACTTTTACCCCAAAATAATAAATAAATAATAAAATATGTAACTTTTTGTATAAATTGCTAGCAAGCAGATTGTTATGTAGGCATAGTAATCTGCCTGCTGGTGTTTTACATGTTCTGTACCGAGGAACGTATGTTTAATTCTTCATTTTTTCGAGCCAAATCCAGTTAAACCAAAGTGGCTGTAGTTCTTTACTTTTAAAGGTTACGATATATTTTCCGGGCTTATCGAATTTAAATTTGCCGATGCGGTTTTCGACAAATTCTTCTGTGTAGTTGTTTTCATTGGGCTCGACCACCATTTTGTTTGTAGGAGCAAAACTTCCTTGCAACCGCTGATTGGCAGTACTGACTTCAAAAACACTGTTTTGTTTATTGGGATTATGTGCTGAAAAATCGAGTGAGTAGACGCCTGCTTCAGGGATGGTTACCTCCCAATCGATCTTCGTATCACCCGTCAGGATCGCATGCGTTGGATTTTTGCCGTTATAGCGTACAATTTTGAGTCCTTGGTTGAGGCTATTGGTTGATTTCAACGAAAAGCCACCAAAGGTTGATTCCGGGATTGTATTTTTGTCCAATTCTAGCGGGCTGTTAAAAGTCAATTTAACTTCTGAAACATAATGATCAGGTTGCGCGTCAGGTAATTGGATATGGATTAGACTGAGACTTTGATCAAATTTTAGCGCCGTAGATACACTTCCGTTCATCAGGGAAACCTGTTCTGGGGTCGATTTGATTCCTGTAATCCGAAGTGTATGATCTAAGGGCCAATTAAAGACGTGCGCATATACGACTGTTTTTTGCCCTTCTTTTTTGGTCGTGAGGTAACCCCAATCGAAATGGTTGTTTTTTAGATCAAGGCCGGTGCTGCCATAGATGCCCTCTCCATAACTGTTTAGCCAATCTCCGACTTCGTGCAGACGACTGACACTTTCGTAGGGAACTGTTCCATTGGCACGTGGCCCGATATTTAAGGTGAAGCCCCCGTTGAGACTTACATTGGAGATCAACGATTGGAAAATTTGACTGGTTGATTTCCATTCATTCTCCTGACCGTTGTAACCCCATGAATGGGCAATCGTCCCAGGGGTTTCCCATGGATGGTTAATGTAATTGCTGCCAAATTGGTTATCTCCTAATGTCTCAAAATCCACGTTCTCCGCATCCGTAGGAAGACCTAGACGTGAATTAATCAAGCAATTAGGCTGTAGTTCACGGATCAGTTTGACAACTTGCAGTAATTGTTCTTTTTTTATGATCGACTTTTGATAAGGGATCCACATGTCGAACCATATCAAGGCAATGTCGCCATAGTTGGTCATCAGTTCGCGAAGTTGAGGGATAACTTTCTCCTGCCAATATTGATTGTATTGGGCATCGGTAACATGTCCCGACAGCTCCTGTTGATGATTCCAGCCGTATGGATGTTCCCAGTCAATCCAATGGGAATAGTAAAAACCTAATTTCATGCCGTGCTTTCTACAAGCCTCTGCGATATCTTTGATGACATCCCGATTGGAACCACTCAATTTTGGGAGGCTATAATGACCAACTTTTGTGTCCCAAAGGGCAACACCATCATGATGTTTGGCGGTGATGATGATATATTTCATCCCAGCCTCTTTTGCTAGAAGAACCCATTGCTCAGGATCTATTTTACTCCAGTCGAAACGTTTTGCCAAGGTACCGTATTCTTCTTTGGAGACGCGGTTGCGATATCTTAACCACTCGGCATAGTTATTCATATAACGCAAAGGTTCGCCCTTCCACATGCCTTCAGCTGCACTGTACAGCCCCCAATGAATGAACATGCCAAAGCGGGCATCTTTAAACCATGAGGCTTTTTCAGAAGTTTGTGCAAATATTTTGGCCGAAATACTGAATAGCAATAATGACAGAATCAGTAGTCGCTTGATTGATGGTATCATAAAGGTTGTTCTGTTTTTTGACTTACAAGATAGGCAAAAAATCGAATATCGATCCTTAAATTGGGTTTTGAAGTGGCTGTGAAGGATAAAATGTCGTCTGTAAAAAAGTGAAAACCCCTCGTATTTAAACGAAGGGTCTTTGTTTAGTATGAAGCTTTAACGCGATTATTTCAAGTTAAAGGCCTGGATAATCTTTTTAAAAACTGCTGTATTGTTGTAGATGCCAATAAAATTTTGCGCACCTGGTCCATAAGCAAAGACAGGTACCATAATATTGGTATGGTCATCGCTACTGAAATTGCCCCTAACAGTTCCCTTTTTATAATTGGCATCCAACAGGGAAAGTCCGCCAGTTTCGTGATCTGCAGTGACAATGACGAGTGTTTCACCATCTTGGTCCGCAAATTTTAGGGCTTCCCCGACAAGCCGATCAAAGTCATGTTGTTCGGTAACAACATAGGGAAGATCGTTGGCATGGGCTCCATAGTCAATTTGTGCACCCTCGGCCATGATAAAGAAGCCATTTTTATTTTTAGACAAAAGCTCAATCGTTTTTGAGAGGGAAGTTTTTAGCATTTCTCCCCGTCCATCGAGTATTCTTCGTGTCGCAGAATCCGCCAGGAGTACGAGCTGTTTGCCTGATGTCGCTTTTTCAAAATCACCTAAATTTTGCTGAAGCTGATACCCTTTTTCGGTCAGTTGCTTCATCAGCGTGTTATCCTTGTTGTTGAGGAAGCTTTCGCGACGGGATCCAACTAAGATATCCACATGGCTATTTTTGAAATCTGCCGCAATTTCCTGTGACATGGTCCGATCGATCTGATGTGCGTAAAATGCAGCCGGAGTGGCATCTGTAATATCTCCCGCACTGATTATACCGCTTTTGATCCCGTGTTGAGCAAGTGTATCAGGAATAGCGCTCAACAATTTACCGTCTGCATCCACGCCAATGTAACGGTTATTGGTTTTATGTCCAGTAGCCAAAGCTGTCCCGCCCGCAGCGGAGTCGGTAAAATCCGAATTGGATGCTTCGGTGCGTGAAAGACCAATATGTTTCATATTGATGATATTGGACTGACCAAAATTGGCACTTAAACCCGCTTGTATTTGAGCCAAGCCCATTCCATCACCAATAAGTAAAATAACGTTCTTAACCTTGCTCGTTGCACCATCATTTTTATAGGTTGGCTGATAGGGAACGTAGGCCTTTGGATTTTCGTATTCGACTTTAGCGTTGTTTAAATAGAAATTCTTAAGCGCAGTAGGATGGTCTGTATTGATCCAGTCTACCCCCATGTGACCAAGTTCTTTCCAACTATTGGGACTGTCTTTGGTTGCCCAGAAACGAAAGGTTTTCCCCAATTTATGCGCTTTGTCTATCACAGATTTCATCTTTTCAAGGTCGGGTGGAGTAGGTGTCCCTTTGCCATTCCAGACAGAATACTGCTTAATATCCTGACTGATCATCCCAATATGTTTGAGCTGTGCCGGCGTATAATCTTTTTCCGGCCGGCCATCAAAATAAATCATCGATGGATAATTGTCGAACTTTTCCGGCGGCGGGATTTCACCGCTGACGACAATTTTAATGGCGGAAGGATTTTTCTGCTGGTCGAATATAGATTCGTTGCCCTTCAAATCGGCCAACAATTTAGACAATACCTGTTCGTAATTTTCTTTGATATCAATCACGAGCTGCAAGGTCTGCTCAGGTTTGGCATAAGGTTTATTGCCGTTCTCCTTAAAGAAAGCAATTAAAGGGTCGATGTAAAGTTTTTTTAACGTCTTCCCTGGTTTGATTTCGCTGCTTTCATGGGCGACGTAAAGCTCTCCATTGCGATAGAAGACGTCCGCTTCGATAGAGCCCATTCCAGCATAGTAAGCCTCCAACAGCGGGATTTGCTGTTTGTAATCATTGTGGCTGTGACCTGCATTGGCAGTCAGTTTCTGTTGTGCAGAAACTGACTGAATGCTTAGGCCGGCAAATAGCAGCCACATTAATTTATTGTTTTTTACCATCCTGCATTTTGTTTAATGACGCCGGAACTGTTGTTGATCTCGCGTTGTGGAACTGCCCAAACATCATGTACTTGCGGATTGAAATTTCTAGCCGGCCAAATTACAGCACCATCGAAATCGTGTAAAGGTTTGGCATAGGTAGCTTGCGCATCGCCCCATCTGACCAAATCACGGTGACGGTCTGCCCATTCACCAGCAAGCTCATTGCGGCGCTCGCGTTTTAGGTCTACAAGAGTCATTCCGCTTTTTGCTATTAAACCAGCTCTCTTCCTAATTTTATTTAATTCAGTATCACCGGCTCCAGCCCCATTTAAATTAATGGCGGCCTCAGCTTTAATCAATAATACTTCGGCATAACGCATCAATGGTACATTGAGGTCTGTTGTTCCGTTGTCGCCATTTGGATTAACGTGTGTTGGAATAGGGTTGGCGTATGAAAATGGTTCCATATACTTTTTGAACTGGTAGTTCGAAGTCGCACCACCGTCTTTTGTAAATGTACGTTCTTCGCCAAAAAACTGGAATTTATCCCCTGGTTTCAAGATTGTTGCTTCACGACGCAAGTCACCTGTTTCAAAAGAATCGTAAAGTTCTTTTGTCGGTAGATAGTAGCCCCAGCCGTTGTAGATTCCCCAAGCTTTATTGGTAAGCATAACACCTGGAAGTTTGCTGCCCCAGCCAGTACCACCACCATTTGGCGTACAGACCACCGACCAAATATATTCTTTGGACCAGTTGTTAGCCGCCTTAAACACATCCACAAAATTGGTCAATAAATCATGTTTGCCCGAACTGATCACCATATCCGCGTACTTCGCAGCATTGGTATAATCTTTTTTGTACAGATATACTTTTGATAAATAGGCCCATGCAGCTGTTTTGTGCGCTTTACCATAATCGGTATCCTTCATCTCAGAAAAATAAGGAAGGTTGTCGGCCGCTTTTAATAGTAGTGAAATGATATAATCGTAGTTTTCGTTAACGTTGTTGGCTCTAGCTACAGGAACAGAAGCATCTGTTTCAGGCGTAACAATAGGCACACCCGCCTTGTCGTTACCATAGTTTGCCGCTAATTGAAAATAAACCAGACCTGCATTGAAATAGGCATCGCCAATGATCTGTTTTTTTCGCGCTTCATCCATGCTTATATTGGGAACATTGATAATAATATCGTTGGCCCTCTTTATAATCGCATAACGCATGCTCCATTGAGATTCTGTATAACCACCACCGATGTAATTGCGGTTGAAGTTTTTAATATTGTCGGCTTCGGGCTTGTTACGTCCTGTCACCATGTCGTCACTGGCATTAATAAACCAAAACATCCCGCGACCGTAATAATCCTCTTCATTGTACTTTTCGTACATCCCGGCTTCTGCTTTGATCGCATCTTGTTCCGTTTTCCAGAAATTCTGTGCGGAGGGAGAACCCTCTGGTGTTATATCTAACTGTTTATTGCACGATGCAAAAAGTGCTACTGCTGCTATTGCAAGGTATTTTATATTCGTTTTCATCGTTTTATTTTTTTTATGGCTGATGAGTATAAATCATCGGCTTTTTTTAGATTAAAAATTGACATTTAAACCAACAATAAAGCTTCGGGCTTGTGGGTAACGTCCCACGTCGAGACCATTGTTATCCATTCCAATTTCTGGGTCAAAACCTGTATATTTCGTAATGGTAAATAGGTTGTTGGCCGTTGCATAAACGCGTACGTTGCCCATCTTAAATTTGTTTGCAATTGATTTTGGTAAGGTATAGCCTAATGTAACGTTACGAATGCGGAGGTAGGAACCATTTTCGATGTAAAAATCGGACGCATTGAGATTGCCATTTGCATCTGAAGTGGAGATGATCGGCACTTTACCGTTTGGATTTTCTGGAGACCAGGCGTCCAAAATGCCCGTTAACTTATTGTAAGAAGGTCCACTCGCACTATACGTTGTTCTTTTGATAGCGTTGAAAAGCTTGTTGCCTTGAACGCCCTGAGCAAAAATATTGAAATCAAAATCCTTATAATTCGCATTAAAGCTCAATCCATAGGAGAAATCCGGGTATGCACTGCCCGCAAAATAACGATCTTCAGGTCCGATTGAACCATTGCCATCGATGTCTACAAATTTGAAATCGCCCGCTTTTGCATTCGGCTGAATTTTTTGTCCATTGGCGTTTTTGTAATTATCAGCTTCGGCCTGACTCTGGAAGATACCATCTGTTTTGAGCACATAGTAGCTGTAGAGCGGTTGACCGACGGTAATAGAGAGCGGAGCCAATTCATTTCTGAAATTAGTACCTACGGCAATGGTGTTCAAGCCCGGTGCTAATTCTTCAACCTTGTTATTTAATTTGGTTAAGGTTGCGTTGATGGAATAAGTAAAGTCGGAATTTTTTGAACTATTGTACGTTAATCCCAGCTCAATTCCTCTGTCTTTGACTAAACCCGCGTTGATCGTTTGACTATTTAAACCTGCTGTACCTGGCAGTGATCTGGTCAGGATCATTTTATTTGTTTCCTTAATAAAGTAATCGGCGACTAAGTTAAAATGGTTGAAAATTCCCAAATCTACACCTATATTGGTCTGCTTACTTTCTGCCCAAGTGAGGTTCTTGTTGGCCAAAATCGTTTGTACGTATCCTTTTTGTAAGGTCGGTGTTTGGCCGAAATAACTTTGTGTCGATGCTAGTAGCGGGTTGACAGCTGCAGCTGACAAACTACCGAGATTTCCTAAAATACCATAGCTACCGCGTAATTTTAATTGATCTAACCAGGTTGCTGATTTTAAAAACTCTTCTTTACTGATTACCCATCCTGCAGAAGCAGAAGCGTAGTTTTTAAATCTATTTTCTTTTGTCAACATGGATGAACCATCGCGTCTACCAATTAACGATAGTAAATACTTGTCGTTATAACTGTAGTTTGCTCTTAAGAATAGCGATGATATTGCTGTTGAAGCATAGCCACTTTCCGAAGGTTGAATGGTATTCGCATTTGTTAAATAACGGTATTGTTTGGACTCATCGTCAAAACCTGCTCCGGAAGTATATAGATAGGTGTTCTTTGTTTTTTGAAAGGTATAACCACCAGTTAGGTCAAGTTGATGCTTGTCGAAAGAAGTTTTGTAATTTAAAACTTGTTCTGCAAGGATATCATTTGCATCATCAGCTCGTTCAACTAGACTATTGCTCAGAACCGGTTTACCTATTTCAGGACGTCTTGGTGTAAAGCTTTTAAATCGAGCATTCGATTTAGTAATACTTAAATTAGATCTGAATGTTAAGCCTTTTGCCAATTGGATGCTAGCATAAGGATTGACAACAAGGACATTGACCGGATTGTTGATGTCGATGCGCATCAGTTCGGCAACGGGGTTAATGATATCACCGTAATCGCCAGGGAATGGACCCGGTAGACCAGCAAAACTTCCATCTGCATTGTAAGGGGTCCCATTGGTTGGATAATAAATGGCGGAAAGTAGGGCTCCTGTATAGTCACTGCTGGTATTGGCACCATTCCCATTGGTACTGCTATAGGATAAGTTTTCACCAACTTTCAACCAAGGGGTAAGTTGATGTTCTGAATTTATACGGAAATTATAGCGCTTGGTTTTGGTATTCAATACAATACCCTCGGCGTTGCGGTAATTAAAACTCAGGTAAAAGTTAGACTTTTCGCTACCACCATTAATTGCAGCATTGTAATCCTGTAGTGTCGCGTTTCTAAAAACTTCATCCATCCAGTTTGTTTTGGTGACTAAACCTTCTGGGTATTTGGTCGAATCAAAAGCAGGTAGGATAGTTGTTCCACCATTTTTAGCGGCTGTTGCAGCTACTTGTGCACGTTGTTCGGCATTTAAAGGCTGTAATTTTCGCCATGCACTTTGTTGACCTAACTTGGCATCAACGCTAATTTGCATCTGTCCTTTTTTTCCTTTTTTAGTGGTGATCAATACCACACCACCGGAAGCTCTCGCTCCATAGATCGCTGCCGATGCGTCTTTAAGGACCGAAATGGATTCGATATCGTTTGGATTGAGCTGTGGGGTGCCTAGGAAAATTGAACCGTCAATAACGTAGAGTACACTTTCGCCATTGATACCACCGGCGCCTCTGATATTGATACGTGGCGTTGCAGTTGGGTCACCACCTTCATTCGTAACAATAACACCTGGTGATTTACCGGCCAATACTTCGCCAACACTGTTGACAGATCTAGACGATAATTTGTCAAGTGATACCAAGCTGACAGCACCTGTTAATGTTTCTTTTTTCTGGGTTCCATATCCCACTACAACAACTTCTGATAAGGTCGAACGCTCTTCGCTTAGCGTTACATTAATAACTTCATTTTCGCCAACTGCGACTTCCTTGGAATGGAATCCGACCATCGAAAAGGAAAGTACGGCTTGCGGTCCTGCTTCGATACGGAATGCACCTTTTATATCTGTTGTGGTCCCAACCTGCGTACCCACTACTTTTACAGAAACACCCGCAATTGCAGCCCCTGTTGTATCTCTTACAAAACCGGTAACGATTCGGTCTGCCTTGATGTTTGCTTGCGTGTTCAGGATCACATAGTCCTCTTTTTCCACTGCATTGATTCCAAGCTTATTCAAGAGCGCGCGAACGGGTTCAGTTTTAAAGCTGCCGCTTAAGACTGTGTTCCGTTCTTGCAATAGATCGGGATTGTACACAAAATGAAGGCCCGAAAGACTCTCGATTTTGTGGAGAATCACATCGAGTTTTTCGCCCTTGCTTATTTTGATGTTTACGCTGCTTTTGTCCAAACGTTGGGCCATGCTTGGGGAGGCCATCAATGAACTGCAGAATACTGAAGTAATCGAAAATGCGATGCAGGGATACTTCATGATCCGGTAAAAAGAGAATTCTCTCTTGAATGCAGGTGTTTTCATTTTTTTGTAATAATTAGGTAATGAATTACGCATGGTGACTAAGATGTTTTAGGTAAATTTTTAGACATTATTTGTGGATTTTAAATACTTTATCCTTTTCAATCGTACTGTACTTAAGGTGATGTAGGCTGCAGATAATATCCAGTATTTCTGCTGGATTTTGTGTGCTATTGAATGTGGCTGTTGTTTTTAGAGACCTAAGCGATGTATCCTTTAAGATAATTTCAATGTTGTAGATATATTCCAGTTTTTTTGCGACCTCTTGGAGGTTTGTTCCATCAAACGCTATGGCGACAGCGGTATTTTTTTCTACTACGCTACGCGAAGATTGTGCGGTTTCTTTGCTGTAACGTAAACTCTGGTTTTTGGTTAATATACCCAAGATTTTATCTTGTTGCTGTACCGCAACCTTACCGGTAGCAACAGTGACTTCGACTTGGTCGGAAGCCTGATAGGCTTTTATCCGAAAGGAGGTACCCAATACTTTAACCGCTAGCTTGGATGCAAGCTGTACCTGAAATGGGTGTTGCTCGTCGTGGGCAATATCAAAGAAAGCTTCCCCTTCAGTAAGTGCTATTTCACGGATATTTCCCCTGAATTTACTTGGATAGCTGATTTTTGAAGATGGTTCCATGATAATTTCCGAACCATCTGCCAATACAATCTTTTTATGTTCACCTGCAAGGGTTGTCGTGACGACCTGCGAAGATGGTGCGATAGGTTGATTATTTACTTTCCAATAAAGAAGTCCTATAGAAGCAATCATTAAAATAGCGGCCGCTATTTTGAATACAGGTGAATACAGCAGGGAAGGTCGTTTATTTTCCTTTTCTGAAATACCGGACTGGATATTGGCCAATAATTGTTCGCGCAGTGCTGCCTTGCGTTCCTGCGGAATTTTTTTTGATGCGTTATCCAGTTGGGCGTACCAAACTTCGACTTGTTTAATCTCGGCGGCGCTGGCCTCTCCATTTAAATATTTTTGCAGTAGCTGCTTTGCTTTTTCTTCCATCATTTGAATACATGTCACTTCAAATGGGAATTGGTACTAGTCGAAAATATTAGGAGTATATTAATTTATTGTTAACACTCAAAAAAATGGAGGAACTGCCTAAGAGAGGCTTTTTTTGAGCAGTTTCATGGCCGAGGTAATTTGATTCTTGACAGTTTGTACGGAGACATTCAGCTCGCTCGCAATTTCCTTGATTGATTTTTCTTGCTTGCGGCTCATGGTGACGACCAGTCGCATACGTTCGGGAAGCTGCATCAACGCTTCTTCAACTTTTTGCTGCGCATCTTTTAGGATCAGCAGGTCGTCCGCTGAATCCGCATATTGTTGGTTCATTAAAGTCGCTAGTTCGGCTTTGTGTCCATCTTTAACTGTCGTATTCCGAAAATGGTTGATTACTTTGAATTTTACAGCCCCATGTAGATAGGCTGCAAGGCCACCAGATATGATGACCTGTTCACGGTTTTCCCACAGCGAAATGAAGATTTCCTGGGTAATGTCCTGAGCCACATTTTCGTCGCCTATTTTCTTAAAAGCTGCATCAAATATGGCTTCCCAATACAGATTAAAAATCTGTTCCATGGCAAAGTGGTCACCTTGCTTTAATGATGCTATCAATAATTCGCTCACAAGATCAGTTTTAATTGGACAAAGCTAATAACTCAGTATTCCTTTAAAGTTAATAAATCTTAAAGAGTATATTTTGTCTGTTATAAATTAATCTTGGTAATTTTTGCTGAGATTGAGCGGTATATTTTTATTCTTTATATTCCTTGCCCGTAGCAATGTCAATAAAATAGCCGTCGTCCCGATTGCACTCATTTTTATGTTGTACCCACCCGTTGGGATTGATGGTCATGTAGCTTTTGTTGCCGATTCGTTGTTTTGTCTTGTTGTTGTATAAAGTATAGCGACCATCTTTATGCTCCTGTAATGCGAAGATTTGTCGTTTACCATCTAAGGTTTCAATATGTTCGAAATCGGGGTTTATATCCCAAGTCTTTGCACTTGAATTCCATAGGCCTTTTGTAGGTTCCAGATCACCTCGTTTTACATCAATTAAATAAAGATCTTCTGATGAATCGATGTATTTTATTTTTCCGGTCTTCCAATTCTTTTCCATGGCATTCGAGGTGAATAACATGTGTTTGTCTGGCCAGACCAAATTACCCACCTGATCCAGGATATAGAAGTTCGGGGCTTTGATGGTGTCCAATAAGTTGCCATCTTTATCCATATATAACCAATCATAAGCCCAGATGGCATGATCGTAGTTAAATCTGCCTAGAATAAAATAGGGCGAATTAGTCACCGAATAAACTAAGGATATTTCTTTTAGAAAGGCAATCTGTGTCGCATTGGCTTGTCTAATTTGTTTTGGAAAAGCTTTGTCGTATTGTGGAAAGGCATATATGCTGCCTGTATTATTGTCCTTTAGTAGTTTGGGGATTGCTGGGCTGTAGCGCTCCTGATTGATAGAATCGAGTTGTATGGCCTCATTTTTCCAAAGAAGGTCTATTTTGTCTATGCTTGTCAAAGCGGATAAAACCGGTTTTTTGCTTCGGATATCAAGGATGGTAAAACTGTTTGCTGATGCTGGAATATAACGTCCGTTTTCCAAGGGCATTTCAATGTGTTCTTCTATTTTCTTAAGTTTTTGATCTTTTAGCAGATACAGGTTCCCATTGAGGATCAGATGCTTGTCGTTTAAGGGGTAAGTTGCAAGGTTATATTCGTTCTCATCGTAAGGAATATCTTTTTTCAGCAGAATCTGATTACTTTCCAATACCCGTATTTCAAGCTTGACATAAGTAGCTGTTTTCTTGATATAACTGCTTAGGATATTCCAGTCCCATTTCCAGAAGGACAATTTCTTTTCGTATTCCTGGCGTTTCATCAGAAGAGTCAGCTGCTTGATGTCTAAGAGCTGTAAATCTGTGTCGGAATAATGTTCGATAAATTCACCTTCGCTGTTAATGATCCCCGTTTGATCCTTTTCATTGGCTACCAGTGCATATCCTGTGGACGTGAAAGGCTGAGCCCAATGGAACTCTTGGGATAGCTTCTTCTGGAATGCGCTGTCGACATAGACAAACTGCTTGTTTTTGGTTTGATAGGGAATCCATTTAACCCGGTCATTTTTTGTGATTATGGCGGATTCCTGTGCACATGCTGTGATACATAGCATAGTTGTTATACTTAGCAATAATGATTTGATCATCCTTTTTTCTATAAATTGAACCTGGTTGTTTGTAAGTAGCCCGTGTATTGC
Organism: Sphingobacterium sp. UBA7038; assembly: GCF_002494055.1. Taxonomy (NCBI): domain Bacteria; kingdom Pseudomonadati; phylum Bacteroidota; class Sphingobacteriia; order Sphingobacteriales; family Sphingobacteriaceae; genus Sphingobacterium; species Sphingobacterium sp. UBA7038. The sequence goes on along the minus strand of NZ_DLAV01000028.1, from coordinate 19,724 downwards.
TGCGGTTACCAGCTTGTTGATTACCGGTATTTAAACTATACGCTTACTAAACCATTGGGTTTGGAAGCTAAAGTAGGGGAAACAATCGTTAGAAAAATAGCCGATTTCAGTGATTATCTTGAAGATTCAAAAGGAAGGGAATTTTTCCCTTGCTGGATTTGTAAATTATCGTCAAGAGAGGCCAATAATGAATATGCTTTTTCCTTTGAGCCGATTAATTTGGTTAATCGGCTCAAATTTTACTTATATTTGAGCCGATTAGATTTTTAAATCGGCTCAATATGTATAACTGGCAATATAAAGAGTGGCCTAATTTGAGCATGGAATTGAAGGTTTTATTGGCGGGATGACTGCAAAAAAATATATTTCTATTACACGGACCTCAAAAGCTACTGCGACTAGGGATCTGCAAAGGTTGCAGGAACTGGGGATAGTTGAACAGTTGGGACATGGGAGATCTGTACGGTACGAACTCATACTTTCTTAACGCCGGGCGTAAAGTCCTCGGTGCTTCTATTACTTCTTTGTAACCGGAACCAAAATAACCTCCCCTTTATTGGTTTGATACCAGTATCTGTTGCCAAGGTCATCTTCGAAATCATGGTTCACCCGAGATTTATCAACCTTTTTGAAACTTTTTACATCTGGTCCGTTGAATATTTTATTGCCAATGAAAATATGTTTGGCATCCTTGGCGACGGCAAACTTGAGGACCTCAAAAGTCTTTGGATCTGCTTCTGAAAATATCTGTTGCTTATAATAGACATGATTTTTGTCGCGTGACCAAGTGGCGTTTCCGTTTGATCCTTCTAATAATTCAAAGCTGCCCGGATCGACCGCAGGGTATCCAAATTTCTTTCCCGAAATAACTATCAATTGGTCAATGATTACTGTTTTCTCATTAAGGAATTTGATTTTATTTGACGAAGGAATATTGATTTCCAACAGGCCGATATGTTGATGAGGTTCATAATAAAGTAACTTTTTACCATCCAGTAGGATATATGCTGCATTGAGCGCCTCAACGCGAGCAGTTTTGTAGTGCAGCGAAAGAATACCTTTGTCCGTAACAACATAAAGCTGATTTTTATCTTTTACAAAGTTGCTGTTGATAACGCTGAAAGTCGCATAGTCGACGTGAAGGGGTTGATACTTATAAAAGTAATGTGCTTTATCTTTAGCTAGTGCCGGCAGTTGATCATATAACGTCGTATAAGTTGCCGGATCGGCTCCATCAATAATGGTAAGCTGGTTTTGGTTGCAATCGGAAGTAGCCGACGCAAAACCTTCAAACTTGAATACGTGTTGTTGATCGACAGGAATCCTGTTTTTCAGTTGAAAGGTCTTTACATCCACCAGCTCTTGGGGACAACCCATAAAATAGACGCGATCCTTATCGCGGGCATAGACCTCTTTAATCACTGAAAAACTAGCTACATCGGCAACGGTCTTTCTAGACCCTCTTTCAAAACCATTGCCGCCCGGTATAAAATAAATTGCACCGCTCTTTTTGTAGTAAGCTTCAGACAAAGGACTCACTTGCTCTTTGCAGGAAAAGAGCAGACCTATCAAAGCACTTATTAGTCCCATTTTTAAGCTATTTTTCATACTCGCCAACGTTATATCTTATCGCAATTATTGATTATTCATTGATGTAACGCACCGCAAAATCGATCCAGTCTGAAATGGACTCATCCAAATAGATGTCGGGCTGTATACCTATATTATCAATTGGATATTGTGGTAGTCGAGTAGATCGGTACGTTGGCAAAAGGAGTTGGTAGTTGTCGCAACCAAATTTGAACTCACGTATTGAGCCATAGTCAAGGGCACCCATACTCGGGGTTCCCATGATTTTTACTTTTTTGCTCTGGCGGGAACTGAATAAAAAATTCTCCGCTGAAATGGCTACATTTCTATTGACTAGGATAATGACCTGTTGCGGACTCTTTTTATTAATGACAATCGTATCTATGATCACCTTCTTGTCACCATACAGTACAAATTTTCCGATATTCTCCCTGTATTCCCGAAGATCTTCGTCAATTCTTTTTACTTCATTGAGAGAATCCTGCTTAATATTCTTGATGGCATAATCGCGCAACCCATTGACTAAGGTATGTGTCGCAAAAAACTCAACACTCATAATCCGGATAGGGTTAGTTAAGATATAGGGCAATAGAGGCTGGTATACATCGTCCGTTCCACCACCATTGTTTCGTACATCTATAATAAGTCCTTTACTGCTTTCGATCTTTTCTTTGTTTTTTTCGATCAGCTCTTTGAAAGGGGCTATGTTTTCGTAGCCGAAGTTTGAGATCTTCATATAAAATATATCGGGATTGATCGATTTTGAACTTATTTCCTCTTCTGGTTCTGCTTTTGGGGTTTCGGTACTTGTTTGTGGAGCATTTTTCTTTTTGGAAAGATCAGCTAAGACAATGTGTTCATCGTGGAAGAAGTCAAGATATTCCTGCAAAAGTTGCATACAGGTCTCATTTGAAACCAGCAAGCTTTTCTTCGTCAATATATTTTTTTTAGCTTGATACAGGTCCTTATTCTGCTTGGTTTTTTCTGGAAAACCAGGGTACTCGCTCTCTATTTTTACAATTAATTGCTTAAGTGCCTGTGAGCAGTTGCAGGTAGTTTGACCATATATTGGTCGAACAAAGAAAACAAGACAAAAGATGAGGAATAATTTGGTATTGGTCATGGATATGGTTGTTAAAATTAATGCAATTTAAGAAATAGCGTATTTTCTGATGCTTAAAAATTGAATAGCCTAAAAATAATAGAAATATATAATTGATTCGTGAGTTGTTTACAATTCGTAGCATATATTTATAATTTGTAAAAGCCGGAAATAAATGGTCGTGTGTCTATGTACAGGCCCGTATCCTTTATTTAAAACTTTAATGATAAATAATATTTTGATTTGGTTTTGTTTATTTATATATTTGTATATATAAACTATATTGATGTATTCTATTTTGTTTTTCTTTTAATGGGAAAACAAAGTGTTTTCTCTGTCTATATTGCCAGCGACGGGGAAACACTTTTTCGCTAAATGAATGATTTGAATACATGTTGATTTAAATGCTGGTATTTCCTGAAAAGCCAAGGGGCGAACGTCTATATGTAGTAATGTGTTAACCCCTCTTTAGTCTCCTTGGTTGTAATACTGTTTTTTTTACAATAAAGTATTGATTATTTGCAATAATGATCTGTAACAGTCTGATCTGTTGGAGTAATTTATTGTGCCAAATTTTTAATCTTAAATCATTTAGTATGGAAATTAATAGCCAATTAATTATCGATCGGCTTTCTCAGCGTATGGATCTCGATCGTGCCTATCTTTTTAAATATCAGTTTCTCGGTCAGGAGCATTATCATTTGCTTCTCGCACTCAAGCATGTGAGCGGGCTTTCACCGAAGGTATTAAAGCCTATCGTGGAGTTATGTTTAATGGATCAGAAGAATATTTCCTTTGAGCTGGTGCCAATTGCTGAAATGCTCAGTAAAGTCAAAGTGGGCAGCCTGTATTATTCCTATGCCTCCCTACCTGAAAATACCGTTCATCAGGCTGGTAACAAAAAGAACCCACCCCTTCAAGCGAAAGAGCTAAAAAGTGTTCTAGAAATAGCTGATGAATATTACCAGAAGCTCTTGCCTATTTCAGCGGGATTCCTACAGGGGGCTGAAACATTTGGTCAGCAGGGGAACTATCAAAGGGCTGTATTTATGTTACATCAAAGTATGGAAAACCATTTGCGTTTTTTACAGCTAATGATTGACGGAAAAGCCAATAATGTACATCATGTTAGCAACAGAATTAAAAGCCTCAATGAACATTTTTCCATGTTAAGGGAGTCCCTTGTCGGAAAGGATGAGGAAGAAAAGAAACGTTTTAGATTATTGGACAGTGCCTTTGATGCGGTGAAACAAAATAAGGACCTCGAAATTTCCGCCTTTGATGCCTCCTGGCTTTATGAGCATTGCAAGTTTGTTCTTCATACGATTGAACAGCTGTACTTGAGTTTTATGGAAGGCCTTAAAACCGGCTATGAAAAATTGTTGGCAATAGTGGAACAAAAAGTCGCAAATAAAAACGTCGAAGTTGCAGTAGGTAATCTGGCGGCGAAGGAGACTACATTATCGAATGCCGCGGCCTCGCAGTTTCATGCATTTCCTTGGCCGGATCGGTATGAGGCAGATATACTTCATGTGCTGGCTCAGATTCGTCAGGAGAATAATCCCGAACAAATGATGCTGCTCAATTATTACGTCAGCGATGCGCATGGAAAAGGACTTTTTCATTTTCCTGCAGTGGAAAATGAAAAGGCAGAAATCTACCTTGTCGTAATAAAAAAGAAAATAGGTCACTGTCACTTTCGAAAAATCGTTTATGGTCGAGTTACTGCAGTTGTAGCTTTTATGAGCACAGATTTCCTGGCAACAAAACTGGATCTGGGCAGCCGTTTCTCCCATACTATCTGGAATGAATCTGTTGTTGTTTACCGTCGTCCGAGTTATAAACCAACATATCCCGTTTCTCCGATCAATTGGCATGATACATTGTTTAAGACATCCATTTCATGGACACGCAATTCAAAACTCATGCAGGATCTGCTAGGTGTATTTGCTTTTGAAGGACTTGCTAGTTCACAATTGGCTGTATTATTTTTAAATCAATTGACTTCAATTGGACTATACAGTTATCTCTACCTACGAATTGGGTATGCCCCGATGAATGTGACTATAGCCGATCTGGTGGACTGGACCTGTATCTGTGATAAAAAGGTGAAGGAATTTTTTACAGCCAGAGGGGATGTGGAAGAAATATTGAATGCAGAGTTATTAAAACAGATGAAAGGGCGGATCTATGAGCTTCCTTCACAATTAGCTCAGCTTGATATGGATTACTTTAGGTCAAAAGCAAAAGAAATTACAGATTTCTTTGTCGATCTCTGTGATCAGAGCATACGGTATATGGAGCTGAAATCGGAGGCTAAATTAAACGAAGTGATATGATAGGAATTGGCTTTAACTGCATTACGACGGATGCTAAGATCCATTCAGTCGAAAAAATACTTCCAAAAAGAAATTCTAGTGAACCTCTTGTAATTCCTTGGGAAGATGGATTTATAGGGAGAATGACTCCGCGCTACCTGAGCAAATATTATGCTGATGATGAGATTCCATTTATGGAACGAGAGAATATTGTTATTCAGGTCCGACCGTATCCACCGAAATATGAACTTAAGTTAAAAAAGTTCTCGGGTACTACGGTTAAAGTCGAGCTGACTACGGAACACCTCAGCATTAATTGTTCTTGTAGCGACGATGTAGCAGGGCTTTGCGTACACGAAGCAACCCTGTTATCGAATAAATTACTGGATAGTTGCCCAAATTATTTAAAGGGCCTATATCGGGCTGAAATCAACAATTTGCCACCATGGAAGAAAAAGATCGTGCCATTTAAGGTCTGTGAGAACTATTCTTATGCGGAGTTAACTGTAGAAATGAATAATGAATATGGACGATTTTATCGTTTAGCTACTAATGATTATGAGAATGGACTTCGTCTGCCTGCACGTAACTTGGAAGGATATCTCGATTTAAAGCGAAACGATGAAGTATGTTTTTTTGTTACAATAAATTTTTCCGCTTTTGGTCTGCCTGTTTTTTTTCCTTTTCATTATAAATTTAAACGCTCTCGTTCCTTTTCGCACTCTTATCTATTGGACGAAAGTAACTTGAAGATGTCTTTAAATTCTTATGATCAGTATCTGGAATTGTTCAGTCGTCGATTTGCCGCCCTCCTTTATGAAGATAAAATACTTCGGGAAGAGAAGAAGGATCTAATCAGTGAAGATATCAACTACTTCGAGCGGAAACAATGGGAAATTATACAGATATGGCGTGATTTACTGGAGGATCCTCCGTTTCCAATTAAATTACGTTTTGCCCAAACATTTAAACGCTATCGATTTGCACATCAGATTAATTTGAAAAATTCGAGCGTGCTGGGTGCCGCTACATTAACTAAAGCACGGGGGAATTTGCAGCTCAAAGTCGAAATTGATGATCAGGATCAATATCTGAAAATGCGAATTTGTCTCTATTACAGAAACCAGCTAATAGATTGTCCTGAGTTTTTGGGGGATGAAAATTGTTTCTTTCTGAAAATATCTAACGAGGAAATTTTATTTATTGATAATCTGACCCAGGCTGGAGTATTGCAAAAGTTTAGACAATGGAAATATAGATTGACTGTCTTTAAAGAGAATTATCATGCCTTCTTAAACGATTATCTGATACCCCTATCAAAAATAGCGGAACTTGTCATCTTAAATAGGGTAGGGGAAAATATGACAATTCCTCAAGTCTTTAAGCCGTTTAAAAAAATAGCTACTATTTCTGTAATTGACCAATTCCTTTGTATAGCGGCTTTTGCCGAATATGAGAAAGAGGGTAGGTTTTTGTTAAACTCCAGTAGCAATTTGATTTTAGGGGAGAGACAGAATCAATTGGCATATTTTGAAAGGGATAAGCTCGAAGAACAGGTTTTTCAGGAATTTGTTAAAACACAACATCCGATTCTTAAGGAGACAGCATTAGAAAATAACTGGTTGATTCCTTTGAAAGAAATTGAAAATACCACTTGGCTATTTGATTTCATGGAAAGCTGCTCTCTCAATGAAATTTCGTTAGAAATTGACCATCTTCAGCAAGGTAGCGCATACTATCCTTTCCCTCTAAATTGTACTGTACGTAATATCCGTTTGGAAAATAACCTATGTTCAATTCTACTGGGGCCGAAATTTGGAAGACACACAATTTCAATGGATGAATTTGAGGATTTGATTATGGGAACAGATAAAGTTTTTATTCTTACTGAAGGGGCTTTTGGCATTATACGCCGCGCTGACCGAGAAATCTTCAGGCCATTGTTTTTAGGAGGAAGAAGAGAAGAAGATTGTTTTGTCTTAAATACAATTCAACTTGTGTCTATGCAGAAGGTTTTGGATAAAATAGATAAAAAAATTATTCAGGACAGTATTCGGGAACGTCGTGAAAAACTCGCAGCTTTGGATGAAATCCCTCTTTTGGAAATCCCTAGAAGCTTAAAAGCGCAATTACGACCTTATCAGCAGGTAGGTTTTAGCTGGCTAACTTTTTTGAATGAATTTCAGTGGGGCGGCCTTTTGGCTGATGATATGGGTTTAGGGAAAACATTGCAGATTATAACAGTGCTGGAATACTTTTATCAACAGCATTCTACAGGAAAATCTGCTTTAGTGGTTGTCCCGAACTCTCTTTTGTTCAATTGGGAAAATGAATATAAAAAGTTCGCCCCCTATCGAAAAATAGAAATCTATCATGGGAAACACCGGGAAGCATTTATTTTTGAAGAGGAAGGCACTGTAGTTCTTACGACATATGGAACGATGTTGACTGATGCGGCGTATTTAACCAGTTTAGACTTTAGCTATCTGATTATGGACGAATCCCAAGCCGTCAAGAACCGTAATTCGAAGCGTTTTGAGGTGCTGTCAATGGTTAAGGCCGATTACCGTGTAGCGATGACAGGAACGCCAGTTGAAAACGGTATACAAGATATTTATGCGCAAATGTCTTTAGTTAATCCTGGTTTCTTTGGAGATTATCGAAATTTTAATAAGGCATATAAGGGTGTCAAAGAGGTAGATATGGTTCAAGAGACGACTTCTAGCCTCCAAAAGATGATCCAACCTTTTATTCTTCGGCGTACAAAAAAACAGGTTGCTTTGGACCTTCCTGAAAAGACCGAAACAATTCTCTATATGGATATGCTTCCAGAGCAAAGGAAAATATACGATAAGGTCAGAAAAATATTCAAGGGAGAGATTGAAAATAATCTGAATAGCGCTGATTCCACGAAATCCAAATTTTTAGCGATCGAGGCGCTGCAAAAACTACGGCAGCTTTGCAACTCCCCCATTCTGATGAAAGATGGCGGCTTCGGTCATGAATCTATTAAATTGGATTTTATTGATGAGATCATGGATGAAGTAGCTCCAAATCATAAGATTCTTCTCTTTTCGGCGTATACTTCCATGCTTAAGCTGGTGGCTCAACGAATCGAAAATAAGGGAATAGCTTATGTCTACCTTGATGGTAAGATGAATCAAGATCAGCGGCAAAATGCGGTCGAAAGATTTCAGAACGAGGACGAATGCCGTGTGTTTCTCATTAGCCTTAAAGCGGGAGGAACCGGCTTAAATCTAACGGCTGCCGACTATGTCTATATTTTGGATCCCTGGTGGAATCCTGCTGCCGAAGCACAGGCGATAGATCGTTGTTATCGAATAGGGCAAGAAAAGCATGTGATGGCTTATAAGATTGTTTGTCGGGATTCCGTTGAGGAGCACATCTTAGCCCTTCAAGAAAGTAAAAAACGAATATCCGAAGGACTGATTTTAGATGAGGCTAATCTAATGAAATCGATCAGTAAAGATGAGCTGCTTAAATTATTTGAATAACCAATGGCAAAATAAATTATGAAAACAGAATCTATTATAAAAACTTCCTATTCGGGAATGATGTATTCGTACGATTTTCAGCTTTGGTACACCTATCTTAAGCGGCGTATCCAACAAGAATGGAGGCAAGTGGAAGTTTTGTTTTTACTTGCTCGGCTTCGGATTTATCCAAGACATTTGAAAAATGTACTGTATGGACTCATTCAGCAAAATAAATTGATCATCATAAATGTAGAAGGAAGATATTCTTTTTATCCGGTTGATAGAAAGGAGGGGCATGCAAAATTTAATTGATGATACCGGAAAAGAGAGATTTCACGCAGAATTTTCCATGTACTATGCGGGTATTATCTATCTCTTGCTATTAAATCGGATCAGCTTCGGTTTTACCCGTGAAGAAATGGCTTTCTTGATGGGACAAGAGCAAACCTATGTTAAGGAAATGGAAGAACTTAAAATCCCGGCCGGAAATCTTGAAGTTATGGTCCATCTTAATTGGGTGTTCAACTGCAGGAAAGTGGATATCAGTAAATTTGATAATAAAACCAGCTATCGGTTTGAGTTCACGATTTGGGAGGAAAAAGGGATCCGCTACTACCGAATGGAATATTTTATCAATGCCGTAGAAACCATCACCTTTTTTCAAGTAATGGAAGAGATCAACGCCGAAGATAAAGCACAAGCTGAACAGGATGTATGCGAGCGGATGGCTGTGGAGGTGCTTTTGGATAAGCTCCTCGAGATGAATTATTTTAAAAAGTATAGAACACCGCTTGAACTTTGGCGCTATGTTGAGAAATATCTTGAAGAAAATATTCGCGTGAAAAGCTTGATGCAGGAGCTTGGGGTGTTCGCAGGAAAGAAAGGGAGTGCGCCGCTGCGGAAAACTAAAGCCAAAAGTTTTGGCTTCCGCTATATTGAACATAAATAAAAAAATATGGAAGATCTTACTGGAGTACCTTTAGAGGTACCACGAAATTTTCGCTTAATATGCGAGCTTTTTGGCATCGCTGTGCCAGCTTTTATTCAATTGTTTTTGGATCATTATTCTTTTATAGATCAAAATTTTAAAGATAATTCAAGCTATAATATTGCGACGAGAGCCGTACGTTTTATCAACGATAAAATTCCTAAAGGCGATAATCCTTTAACAATTGAATTCAGAAAGAATGAAAGGGACAAAGGGGTGAAATTATTGCAACGTCAGGTAAAATTGGCAATCAATAGAAATTATAGCACTGGCGAACGCAGAAATAAAGGCCGAATTATTACTGCCCAGATCTATGACCTTTTTGCTACAAAAGTGCGGCTTAAAGACCGCATCTATTTAGACGAAAACACATCTTTCAAATTGAGTAAGGATTTTCTGCTGACTTGCATGATGAATGCTGTTCATCCATCGCACTATATCAACACCATGATGCAACAGGTATCTACAGTGACTTTTTAGCAGCAATGCACCTGGATAAACCTACCTATAATCCAGTTTTGGGACTTATTCATCGTGTCCATGATGGTTATGGAGATCTTATTGATTGGGAATATCGTCATACGCCTTTTTTTAAACGATTTATCATGGATTTACAGGAACTCAATAAACGCTATTTTTTTTATCGCGATCTCGATAAAAGAATAGCACTTTATGAAGCCTGGCTCGATCGTATTTTGGAAACCAAAGATGAAGAGTTTTTGCTATAAGCGAATTTTGGAAAGTTAGGGAAGTTACTTGTCTTTTTATAAAGTTGGACTTGTCTTACAACGGCTAGATAGAATTTCGATGAAGCAATTGATGACTTTTTAAATTAATTAAAAATGAAAACATTAGAAAATATTAAATTAACGACAGCATTTAAACAATTTTGCGACCTGTTCAATTTTAGCCCCGAAGAAGTTGTACAGGAATTTATTGATAAAATTGACATTGCTGAGTATATGTGTGATCCAATACACCCCGACCGTTGGGCTAACGTATTTGCGATGGAATATTTGATCCAATATACACAGTCTGAAAATAGTATTGTGGAATATGGAGAATTTGCAGAAGAGTGGGTTAAAATAATCGAGGCGAATGAGGGTGACCTTATTGGAAAAACAAGAACGCTATTGGATGCTTGGCACAAAAAAGTTTTGGAGGATCGCATTCATAGTATTATGAAAGGAGATGAAGGGAAGGATACAGCATAACGCTATGTTAAGTTTGATCAATCTGGTAAAATACGACGATCGAAATGTGTAGACCTAGCTAGTCATTAGCAAGGTAACTATAGTGATTATAACATGCAATCAAAATGAATCGCTATATTTAAACATGCACGAAAAACCCGAACAAAGAAAACATCAATAGTTCCAGCATTAGTCAAAGTTTTTGTTGGTGCTATTGGTGTTTTTGCGATTTTGACAGTTTGTTTCTATCATAATGACCTGGACGTCGACGGCAATTTAACTGTAGGATTTCCCTGGATATTCTTTCGGAAAGGAAGTGGCTATAGCCTGGATCTTAATGAGCAGGTCGGATACCACGAATTTGAACCTCTAAAATTGATCGGCAATATTCTTTTTTCTGCAACACTGGCTCTGATGATCTTCTGGATATATCGCGTCATCATAAGAAAGCGCTAAACATTTTATAAATTTCACAAAGAACGCCAAGAATACATTCGCTAATTTCGGGCTCCTTGACTATAATAAATTATTCTCTTTAATGAGATTTCTGTAAAACTGTAAACTCTCCTCTAAATAAGAAATATAACTTTCTTTGTCGCGTAAAAGCTGCTTTTCCTTTGCTAAGGGCAATTTTTCTTGCTTTAACTGAGCTGTCGAAGAATTGATCAAACTATTTATATCCGTTTGTAATATATCCGCAATTTGCCGTAAACGCTCAATGTCTATCTTCGTTGTTCCGATCTCAAGATTCTGATAAGCTTTTAATGATATATATAACTGTTCAGCCATTGCCCGTTGTGAAATCTTGAGATATTTCCTACGCTCTTTAACGGCTTTGATAATTTCTTGTGATGTAACATTGCTCATGGTTAATAGAATGCAAATTAATGTGAATATATGACGGCCGTAAAATAACCGATGAGAAACGTGGCAAACTTACGTTCCGAAATTTTCCCAATACATCCATCGGTCAGCTTGGCGACGAAGTCAATAACCCCAATTCTGATGACTATGTGTGGTTGTTGGAACAGGAAGTGCAGATGCCCTAGGTGTATTGAAAGGACGTACCGCAGGTTTACCGATATTTCTTGCTTCGGAAACGTATTTCTTACTAGCCGAGGCGGCCTTATATGGGCACGAGCTTAGTAGCTCGGCATCAAGCAACTTCGAAAAAGGTATTTTAGCTTCATTTATTTATCTGGAAAAGAATGCGACCAACGCATTGGCAACAGGACAGGTGCCTGCAACTGATGCCGCGAATTATAAAGCCGATAATAGCACAAATTATCTAGTCAATTATGCGTTAGCGACCTCGACCGCACAACGATTAGAAGCAATCATCACGCAGAAATATATTGCCTTGAATTTTTTTCATGGTCATGAGGCCTGGAACGAATTTCGCCGCACAGGATATCCAAAAATTGTCAATGGTTCGCAAGTTGCCACGGAAACATTTGCATCGGTCCAATCGGGTTCGCCCCGCGCGGATAAACTTCCAATACGAAATCTTTATCCACAGACTGAAATAAATTTAAATGTGAACGTTCCCAAATTGACGAATGGATTTTCGGATCCAATCTTTTGGGATATCAATTGATCAACATCATCAACTAAAGCTTGAAAATCAATGAAAATAAATAAAAAATCAGTATTAGGCCTGACAGCGGTCACCTTGAGTATGGCGCTCTGGGGCTGTGTAAAAGAAAAAGGTGTCTTTGAAGATGGTGGAAGCTCAGGCATTGTGCAGCTTGTACTTCCTGCACGGACAAGCAGTACGGCAATTGCCCGTGCTGTAACAACTGTTTTTGAAGCCCTTGACGTGGTGACCCTTCCTCTGAAAGTTCATTTGACAGGTGCACAGGGTGCCCCAGAAGACCTGAAGCTAACCTTTACAACCTGGCCTGGCAATCTAAATACGAAGCATTACCTACGCGTTTATATGCCGTCGACACCTATGATGTTACTATACCCAAAGGGGCAAAAGAAGCTGTTTTAAATGTTAAAATTTATCCTCCACGTTTTACAGCTACTGATTTTACCAAGTCCTATGCGCTTGGCATCCAGATACAGACCGCGACAGGTGGAAAGATCAGCGGAAATTATGCCGAAGGGATCTATGCTGTATCGATAAAGAATAAATACGATGGTGTTTATGAGATCACAGGAACCTACCAGGACTATGTCAATGCTGCCTTTAAAGGAATTTATCCACAGACCGCAAATCTGGTTACGCTCACAGGTAATACCACTGAAATTAATTATACAACCTTCAATAACGGTAGTTCTCCGCATTCCTATTATTTTAACGCGGGGGGATCAAATTCTTATTTCGGCAATTGGAGCCCGATATTCACGTTCGACAATGCAACAAATAAGGTCACAGCAGTGACAAACTATTATGGACAGGGTTCCAATAGTAGTGGACGGTATGGCGAGATCGACAATACGGCAAATAACTATTATGACCCAGCAACGAAAACCATACATGTGACGTATTATCTTGTCCAGCCTTCGGGACGTCGGGGAAAATTTACAGAGATCTATACGTTCAAGAAAACGCGTTAGTCCGTACGATTACCAAAGCACTTTTTCAATATATTTATAGCAATTTTGCGCGGCGGCTGAGTACACAGCCGCCTTTTTAGTATTACCTTTTTGTTAAGTCTCATCAGTTTGCTAACCCGGTTTAGTTAAAAACTGTTAATGTTTTGTTGACCCTGCCTTCATATAGCATTTGTAATCTTGTACCCATAAATCAAATGCGCTACTTATGAAATTTAAAGCCAACAATGTCTTTTGGTTGTTATGTACCATTGCAGCGAGCTCAACCGCTGTTCAAGCCAAACCGTTCACACTAACCACCTCGCAATTTACGTATGCACAGGGGATCGTCAAAGGCCGTGTCCTAGACGCCCAAGGAAACGCAATCGCAGGAGCAACCGTTCAAAATTTGAAAAGTAAAAAATCTGTTCAGTCTGACGAAAGAGGAAATTTCCAGATCGAAGCTGAAATGGGCGATAACCTGAGTATTTCCTTTATTGGATATAGCAGACTCGTGCAAGCTGTCAGCCAATCCAATGGGCAGATCTTTTCTCTAAAGACCGATGAAAACACACTGGAAGAAGTGACCATCTCTATCGGTTATCAGCGGATCAGAAAGTCGGATGTCACTGGCGCAATCGCTAGCGTTAAGGCGGAAGAGCTCAATCTGAGCGCACCAAAATTATCCCAGGCATTGGTTGGTAAAGTAGCAGGTGTACAGGTGATGCAGACAAGTGGCGCTCCATACGATGGGACCAAAATGCGCGTCCGCGGAATGGGATCGATCAATGCTGGTTCGGATCCATTGTACGTTATTGATGGATATCCAGCAGGAAACAATTTAAATATCAACCCCAATGATATTGAGTCTATCGATGTGTTAAAGGATGCCGCTTCTGCAGCGATCTATGGATCTCGTGGTGCTGGCGGTGTTGTCTTGATTACAACCAAGCGGGGTAAGGAAGGTAAAAGTAATGTGGACTACGAAGTATTGGGTGGCTTTGGTCAGCTCTCCAAGAAAATCGATGTTTTAAATTCGGAACAATTTATTGATCTCCTGATTGATGGTCGTAACAATTCGTATAAAGACCTTTTGGCGACGAAAGGGATTGCTTGGAGCGATAGTAGACGCTTTGATGATAATAAAACACGTATCGCCAATGTCGGAAATGCCGGCTCGGTGAGTATTCCTGAAGACTACTATGACTTTGCGTCTGGTACAGCGAAAAAAGCGAAATATGATACGGATTGGCAGGATGCCCTATACCGCAATGCACCTTTCCAACGTCATAATCTATCTACCTATGGCGGTAACGAAAAAAATCGCTATTTCCTCAGTGGATCTTATCAGAATCAACAAGGGATCATGCTTGGGACGGATCAAAAAGTCTTTAATTTTCGTGCCAATATCGATAGCAAAGTAAGCAAGAGGTTGACCGTTGGCGCAAATGTTTCATTTACATATAACGACAATAACGAGGTAACGACAGGCCGTTACGACAGAAGTCCGTCAATGGCGGCATTAATCTATCTGCCGACTCTCCCAGTTTATAACGAAGATGGAACCTATGCCAAATATCTGATGGCCGATCTTTCGGCGAACAATTACGGTATCCAGAATCCTGAAAACCCACTGGCTTATGTTACAGAGATTAAAAACAACCGTCGTGGAAAGAGAGGGCTATACAATGCCTTTGCTGATTTTTCCATTATTGATGGCCTAAATCTTAAAATAAACGGTGGATTGTCTACTTACGACGAGAAGTATGATTATTTCCGTCCAACAAGTATATCCGATGGAAACAATAAACCGTTTTCACCGCAGGCAATTTCTGCTGCCTATGCAGATGCCAAGACAAAAAATGAATTGGACAAATTGGTCGAAACAACGTTAAACTATAACAAGACTTTTGGTGGTAAACATCAGGTATCCGCTTTATTGGGCTATTCGGCTCAACGAACAGATTACGATTATCAAGGTGTGAGAGCCAACGGTTTTAATAATAATGCGATTGGGGAAATTACGGATAAAGGAGCCGACCCTTCCAATTTCCAATTACTAAAAGACGATACGTTCAAACGTACTACAACGCTCCAGTCATACTTTAGTCGTGTAAACTATAGCTTTGATTCCAAATATTTCCTTTCAGCGTCCATCCGTACCGATGGTTCATCCCGTTTCGGCCCGAATAGCAAATGGGGAACTTTCCCGTCGGTGTCAGGAGGGTGGACGCTCTCCAAAGAGGAGTTTTATACGGATTGGTTAGGGCAACAATCGACTGTCAAACTGAGAGCGAGCTGGGGACGTAGTGGAAATAATAATATTGGTGATTACAATGCGATATCCGTGATCAACTCACCAGCAGGTGTTATTCTTGGGGATAAAGTAGAAACCTCTTATACGGCAGGCAATCTACTTGATCCAAAATTGAGCTGGGAAACAACCTCGCAATACAACGCCGGTCTGGATCTCGGTTTGTTGAAAGGCCGCCTCAACATTATGACCAATTTCTACCTGAGCCGTTCCTTCAATTTATTATTCAACCAGCCACTCTCCGCTGTATCTGGATCAACAACAATCTTGACCAATTTGCCAAATTCGAAGGTGCAGAATAAAGGTTTTGATGTACAGATTGATGCAACATTGATTCGCAAAAATGAATTTGAATTAGGATTGAGCGGGAATATCAATGTCAATAGAAATAAAGTGCTCGATCTTGGTGGGGCTTCTACCATCTTGACGAATGGTGCTGAACGTTCATACTTAACGCATATTACACAAGAAGGAAGTCCAATTGGTATGTTCTACGGCTTTAAAGTTCTGGGCGTTGCAACAGAGGAAAACTATAAAACTGTCGCTCCTTCAGCGGCTTCAACAACTCCACTACAACCTGGAGATCTTTATTTTGAAGATGTGGACGGCAACGGTGTTGTCAATGATGCCGATAAACGTGTGATCGGCAATCCACATCCTAATTTCACCTATGGCTTTGCCATCAACGCACGCTATAAGGCATTCGATCTACGCGCATCATTTAACGGTTCGCAGGGTAATAAAGTGCTGGATGGCTATGATTATTACCTCTATAATATGGAAGGTTCCGGCAATCAATATGCAGATGTTGCACAACGCTATCGTTCAGCTCAAAATCCAGGAAATGGTAAAGTATACCGTGCATCGCGTGGCGGTACGCAAAGTAACAGTACGCGTCTTTCTGATTTTTATCTGCAGGATGGTTCATTCCTGCGGATGACAAATATTGCTTTGGGCTACAATCTTCCCAAAAGCCTAGCAGAAAAGTTAACACTTTCTGGCGTGAGGGTCTATGCTACAGTGGACAATCCATTTACGATTTCCAAATACAAAGGCTACAATCCGGAACCGGATTATAACCAACGCGGCAACTTAACTCCAGGTGTGGATTATGGACTTTATCCACTGGTGCGGTCGTATAACCTTGGTGTAAAAGTAACGTTCTAATAGCAGGATCAAGGAGCTATTGTGCGTGGAAATTTCAAGAAAACCTCCGTGTTAATAGCTTCAGCATTGTAAAACTAGTCCTACGAACTGCTCTTTGCGGTTATGTAGGCTGATGAAAAATAAAAAAATAACAGGATGAAAAAAAGATATATATTACCCTTTGTTTTGTTGGCATTGTCTTCATGTACCAAAGATTTTTTAAATCAGAAAAATCCAAATGCTGTCACGATCGATGATTACTTCAAGTCGGAAAATGATGTGCTTTTGGCTGTCAATGGCCTCTATCAATCACTTCGTTCGGGAAGCACGATCGGGGAATCGAGTACATTGTATAACGAAGAACGTTCGGATAATTCGGGACGTAATGATAACCAATCCAATGCTGGGGAGCCTTTTCAATTCAATGACTTTTCGTTGCTGCCAAGTAATACCTATTTAAAGACACATTGGTCGGCTATGTACGCGGCAATCAGTCGCTGTAATGTAGTTCTTTCACATGTCGACGATGTGACTTTTACAAGTGCAGAATTAAAAGGACGTTATATTGCGGAAGCGAAATTCGTTCGTGCATTATTATATTTCCATATGGTACGTAAATTCGGAGACATTCCACTATCTACCGTACAGGTGACCAGTAAAGAGCAAGCAAATGAATTGGCTTTTCGTCAGAAAGAGTCGATTGTGTACGAACAGATCATTAAGGATTTAACGGAGGCATTGTCCAGCAATCTTCCCAATACACAAAAAGATTACGTTATCGGCAGAGCATCTAAATCGGCCATCAATGCAATTTTGGGGCAAGTATACTTAACGTTAGGTGCAACGCAGACATCAGGTAATGCGGAGAATTTTGCGAAAGCAGAACAGTACCTCAATGCGGCCTACCAAATGCGAACTTTTGGTAAACTGAACGAAATCCCCTATGCGGATGTTTTCGATGTGACCAAGAAAAATAGCTGTAAAGAACTCGTTTTTCAGATTCAGTATAAACAGGGAGACCAAAACTATAGCTCAAGTATTGCCCGTAATTACCAGGCGCGAGGAGAAACCATCAATTCACGCTATAACTCGACCGGTGCGGGTGAAGTGGCAAAACTAGATTTGGTTAAAGATTACGAGCAAAGCGATATCCGAAAAGATTTCTCTGTGAAGTTTGCAACAAATACCCAGGTTAACGATTGGTTTGTAACCAAATTTAGGGATAACAGTGACGCTGCCGGTACCAATGGTTGGGGCGGAAACGACTGGATCTTGATCCGTTACGCGGATGTGATGCTGTTGTTGGCCGAGGCCAAGTATCATCTGGGTAAGGATGCGGAAGCTATCGCGCTGTTAGATCAAGTACGTGAACGTGCCAGATTGCCTTCCTATGCTGCTTCCATGTTGAATACGGCTTACCGCAGTAAATATCCAACTTTAAAGGAGGCTATATTGCATGAACGCCGTGTGGAACTGGCATTTGAAAACCAACGTTGGTTTGATCTCATCCGTAATTACAATGCACAGGAACTGGTGACTTATTTCAAAACGAAAAGCCAGGCTGATTATGGAAATGCTAAAATCTCCAATATTTCGACAAAAGATCGATACTATCCAATTCCTTTTGATGAATATAAGCTGGATCCGACACGTATGTATCAAAATCCAGGTTATTAATCTGTTATCGAATGGATATGATAAAGAATATCAGAAAAATCTTGTTACTTGTCTTGGGAATATGCTGCCTGCATATTTCCAAAGGTCAGGTAAACAATATGCCTATTGGTCCACAGGATTGGCTGATCAAGAAGAATTATTATGCATCCTATTTGCTTTTAAAAGATTCTGCCCTTATACAGGAGCTCGTCAGCTCCAAGCCGATAGCACAGGTATTGGAAAAACGGTTCGAACGTTTTAACAACAGCGCTAGCTGCGCCGATCTCATGTGCTATTTGAATGCTTTCAAATGGCAGGATAACGAAATCGACCTGTTGACAGAGCAGCTGGCGGAGCAAATTGGTCATAACAAGAAGTTGGACCAGCTTGTTCAGGCGAGTCTTATTCCATCAATGACCTATGGTGTGCTGCATCATGAAACAGCAAAGGTCTATTTTACGAAAGCCTTGAAACAGGATTTAAAGGCAATGAATTATGTCGTGGACGTCTATGCGGGTGGTAAAAGTCCCAATTACCCCAAAATAGATTCGATCTCTTTCGATGTAAAACGTGCGGCCTACCTTCATCTTTTGGACGATGTAGGCCAAGACATCCGCAAAGATATTCCGACGCCTAAAACGGCATTTTTTATGACCATGATGACTGCGGTACGCTTGTTGGAAATTAATGAGCGATGGGACGCGGCACAACTAGAGCCACTGATTGAACTCGAAAACAAGAAAGCTTACGAAGCAGTCAAAAATACCGACTTCGCAAGCTATCCCTATAGTCTATTGCTGACCTTAGGAGCGGGGCCCGAGCTGTATGGACAGCCTATTAGCCCGGGAGGCATGTTGCGCGCGCGTATGGCAGCTCGAAGTTACTTTGAAAAATTGGCCCCTTTTATTGTATTGTCTGGTGGTAAAGTACATCCTTATAAGACGCATTTCATTGAGGCAATAGAAATGAAAAAGTATCTTATCGAGGTCATGGGAGTACCTGAAGCGGCGATATTGATTGATCCACATGCCAGACATACAACCACAAATTTGCGCAATACGGCGCGTATCTTGTTAAATTACGGTTTTCCGAAAGATAAGTATGCTATTGTTAACAGTAGTAAAATGCATATCGATGCGGTTGAAAAAATGGGCGATCGTTGCATGCGTGAATTGGGGTATATTCCCTATACATTGGGTAAACGAATTTCAGATGTGATCATCGAGTTTAAGGCAAAAGAAGAAGCCTATACGATCGATCCAGATGAACCCTTGGATCCTTAGCCGACTAACTGGGGCCAGCTGCTGGTCTATTGACTGAGCAGATCGACTTTGTCTATTGCCTAATGGCAGTGCTTGAAAAAGAAGCTGTCTCAAATT